>JALSQC010000001.1 GCA_026985625.1 Bacteroidales bacterium
ATGATTGACACAATGGTAGCCTTTGAAGACAACATACAAGCATCTTCAATAATGAACGAATTGCAGTTGCAAAAAAATAAATTTGTATTAATGACAATTCATCGTCCTGCATTAGTTGATGTAAAAAATGAAGTAGAAAAACTTCTTGCACTAATTCAGCATTTATCGGTAAACTACAAAATTGTTTTCCCTATTCATCCACGCACAGTTAATAATCTTAAGAAATTTGAGCTTTACGATGAATTTAAAAAAATAAAAAACTTAATACTTGGCGAACCAATGGATTATTTTGCTTTCCAAAAACTAATAGCCAATTGCAGTTTTATTTTAACCGATAGTGGCGGCATACAGGAAGAAAGCACTTTCAGGCAGGTTCCTTGTTTAACACTTCGTCCAAATACCGAACGTCCAAGCACAATAACTTTGGGAACAAACAAATTAATTGAGTTCGATTTAGATAAAATAAAAGCCGAAATATCTGCAATAGAAAACGGCACTTATAAAAAAGGTGAAATTCCTCCACTTTGGGACGGAAAAACTACAGAGCGGATATTAAAATACATTAATTCGATACAATTATCAGAACAATAAATTTATTTTATCTATATAATCAAGTAAATCTTCTCTCCCTACTTTAGAGATAGCTGATGTAATAAAGGTTTTAGGAATTTCTTCCCAAGTTTTAAGCATTTCTTTTTTTAATAAATTTAAATTCTTACTTAACATCGAACTCGATAGCTTATCAACTTTTGTAAGAATTATTGAAAATGGAATTTTATTTATTCCCAACCACTCCATAAACTCGGCATCTATTTTCATAAGCTCGTGTCGCGAATCTATAAGAACAAATAAATTCATAAGGTTTTTCCGTTTTAAAATATAGTCTTGTATAAATTTATGAAATTCTTTGCGTTTTGTTTTCGATGTTTTTGCATAACCATATCCTGGTAAATCTACCAAATACCAATTATCGTTTATTAAAAAATGATTTATAAGTTGTGTTTTTCCCGGTTTCACCGATGTTTTTGCCATTTTTTTATTATTGACAAGCATATTTATAAGCGATGACTTACCAACGTTAGACCTGCCAATAAAAGCATATTCGGGTTTTGTTGGTGGTGGACATTTTTTTATGTCTGTATTGCTAATTACAAACTCGGCTTTTTTTATTATCATTTCTGTAAAAATAAAAAAAAGCTGTCGGTATTAAAAAAACGACAGCTTTTAATTTTATAAAATTAATTTTATTTTAATAAACCTCTGGATATTACAATTTGTTGAATCTCTGATGTTCCTTCGTAAATCTGGGTTAATTTTGCTTCACGCATTAAACGTTCAACGTGATACTCTTTAACGTATCCGTAACCTCCAAAAATTTGAACAGCCTCGGTTGTAACTTTCATTGCTGTTTCGGCAGCTTTATATTTTGCCAAAGCACTTGCATGATTAATATCTTTATGTTGGTCTTTTGTCCATGCTGCTTTATAAACTAACAATCTTGCAGCCTCAACCTCAGTTTCCATATCTGCAAGTTTAAAAGCAATTGCTTGATGATAAGCTATAGGTTTTCCAAAAGCTTTACGTTCTTTTGCATATTGTATAGCTCTATCTAAAGCTCCTTGTGCAATTCCCAAAGCTTGAGATGCTATTCCTATTCTGCCTCCTGCAAGTATTTTCATTGCAAATTTAAAACCAAACCCATCGTCGCCAATACGGTTTTCTTTTGGAACTTTAACATCGGTAAACATTAACGAGTGTGTATCAGACGAACGCATACCCATTTTGTTCTCGTGTGGTCCTATTTCAAAGCCCGGAGTTCCTTTTTCTACAATAAAAGCATTAATTCCGTTATGTCCTTTCTCGGGGTGAGTATGTGCTATTACTATGTAATATTGTGCCGTACTACCATTGGTTATCCAATTTTTTGTTCCGTTTAATAAATAATGGTCACCTTTATCAATAGCTGTTGTTCTTTGTTTTGTAGCATCAGAACCTGCCTCGGGTTCCGATAAACAAAAAGCTCCTATAACTTCTCCCGTTGCAAGCGGAACAAGGTATTTTTGTTTTTGTTCTTCGGTTCCGTATTTTTCTAAACCCCAGCAAACAAGCGAATTATTTACCGACATAACAACTGCTGCTGCCGAATCTACTTTTGATATTTCTTCCATTGCCAAAACATAAGATATGGTATCCATTCCTCCCCCACCATATTTTGGGTCAACCATCATTCCCAAGAAACCCAACTCTCCCATTTTTTTTATTTGTTCTGCAGGAAAAATTCCTTTTTCATCGCGTTCTATAATACCGGGTAATAATTCTTGACGTGCAAAATCACGTGCTGCATCTTTTATCATTTGATGCTCCTCTGTAAAACCAAAATCCATAATATTTTTTAATTTAAGATGTTATTTATTTATTACTTTATTTATTTACAAATATACATTTTTTAATTGTTATTTTATAATTTTAATATCGATAAAATATAATAAATTTTAATTATGTAGTTTTATATTTTTTTATTACTTTATACAAAATAAAGAATCCTATTAAAACAAACGGAATACTAAGAATTTGTCCCATATCTATAGGCAACGATTGTTCAAATTCTACTTGTTTATCTTTAATAAATTCTATAAAAAATCTTGCCGAAAATAAAAGTATTAAAAATAATCCGAAAATATAACCTTGTTTTTTCCATACTTGTTTTTTGTAGTATAAATAAAAAAGTATTACAAATATTGTTAAATACGATAGCGACTCATAAATTTGTGTAGGATGTCGCGGTATATTATCTATGCGTTCAAAAACAAAAGCCCACGGAACAGTTGTTGGTATCCCAAAAATCTCCGAGTTCATTAAGTTTCCTATACGAACAAAAGCTCCCGATATTGCAACTACTATAACAATCTTATCTAAAATCCACAAGTAAGGTTTTTTATATTTTCTAACAAACAACCATAATGCTATTAATATTCCTATTGCTGCTCCGTGACTGGCTAATCCGCCTTTCCATATCTGAAAAACTTCAATTAAATGATGCGAGTAATAATCGGGTTGATAAAATAATACGTGTCCCAAACGAGCTCCTATTATTGTTCCCAAGCCTACATAAATTGTTAATTTATCGAGTAAATCTTGTTTTATGTTTTCGTTATCAAACATATGTTTAATAATGTAATACGATACTAAAAAAGCCAAAGCAAATAATAAACCGTACCATCTTACTTCTAGTCCGCCTAATTTAAATATTTGTGGAGCAACATTCCAGTGTATAAAATTTATCATATTTTAATATTTTTTTACAAATTTAAAATTTTAATATAATCAAAAAAGTTAAAATTTGTTATTTGTCATAATCGATATTCTTACCAAATGTGCCACGTATCCTTTCTTTTTTTGTTTGTCTCTTTTTTATTGATATAAAATTTTTTACAAATGCTTGTTTAAAATTTATTTGCGGATTTATTTTTGGTATAGAATCTACTATTCGTATAGATGCCGGAAGACAGTGCAGCTTTGGTATTTTTTTTCGTATAAAATGTTTTAATAATTCGGTTTGATAAGGGTCTGAGGCAAAAGCTATACGTTTAAATTTTAACGAATCTGCTATTTTTACCGAGAAATAAATATTTTCGGTACTATGTTCTGCTTTCTGCTCTATAAATATATTATTAGAATCTATACCTAATTTTATTGCATACAAACGCATAATTTTACTCTCGATATATGGAGTATAAACTGCCGAACCTGAGAAAATTATATTTTTTGTTATATGTTTATTATATAAATAATAAGCCCAATAAACTCTTAATTTCATTACTTTGTCCCAATTAGGTTTGTTAAAAGGGACTCCCGGAACTATAATAACATCAAAATCTCCGTTAGAAAGTTCTCTTTTTAATATTCTCTCGGATTGATGCGAAAAAGTTATACACGATACAAAACTTAAAAATATAAATATAATAACTATGTTATAAGGTTTAATTATTTTTTTTTGCATAAAAAAATTTTTATAAAAATAATTAGTTTATTTTTGTTTAAGCCTAATTAATAATTATATTTGCAGCCCAAAATAAATAATTTATAATTAAAATTAATAAAAAATGGCAAATCATAAGTCATCATTAAAAAGAATAAGACAAACTGAAAAACGAAGATTGCATAATAAATATTATGCCAAAACTATGCGTAATGCTCTAAAAAAATTAAGAGCCACAACCGATAAAAAAGCAGCAGAAGAATTATACCCCAAATTAGTTTCTATGCTTGATAAATTAGCAAAGAAAAATATTATACATAAAAATAAAGCTGCAAACTTAAAAAGCAAAGTATCAAAACATATAAACTCATTAAAATAATAAAGTAAAATTTATTTTCTTTATTATATAAAAAAGCTGTTCGTTTTTAGTTAACAACAGCTTTTTTTGTTTTTATTTAAAAAATATTTATCGTATATTTGCGATAAACTATAAATAATTTATACATTTGCAAAATGGAAACAAAAAATATTGAACAATTAGCACGATTTGCAAAAGCATTGGGGCATCCTACCCGTGTTGAGATATTAAAACATCTTTCTAACTCATCATGTTGTTTTACAGGCGATTTAGTTGACATCTTTCCTGTTGCACAATCTACAATATCACAGCATTTAAAAGAATTGAAAAATGCAGGATTAATTCAAGGCGAGGTAAATCCGCCTAAAATAAAATACTGTATAAATAAAGAAAATTGGGAGAAAGCACGATTGTTGTTTAACGAATTTTTAAAGTAATATTTTTTTAATAAAATAATCGTTTATTTACGATAAACTATTTATGGATATACTGATTTTTATAATATCACTTGTAGCATCATTCGTTTTCTCGCTTGGTGGCGTAGGTGCTGCCATTATTTTAATACCAATACTCGTATCGCTGGGCATACCTGTAAACATTGCCAAACCCGTAGGGCTTTTTTACAATACCGTAAGTCTTACAGGTGCAAGCATTAACAATATAAAAAATAAACGCTTAGATTTTAAAATAGGCATACCAATAATTATTTCGTCATTTGTTTTTGCTATTGAAGGAGCTTATCTTTCAAAATTTATCTCAAACAAAGTAATATTATTGCTATTTATAGGATTTCTGCTTTTCTCTGGTTTTATGTTCTTATTTTATAAAAAAAATGACAAAGAAAAATACAGAAACGACCGTCCGTACTTAAAATTAAGTTTAGTTGGCGGTTTTGCAGGATTATTATCAGGATTACTTGGCATTGGTGGCGGTGGAATTATTTCGCCTTTAATGTTAATGTTGGGTTTTAACCCTAAAAAAATTACGGCAATTACTGCTTTTGTAGTTCCTTTTTCGTCATTCTCGGGATTTTTAACTTATTGGGCTATGGGTAATATCGATTGGAAAATTATTGCAATAGCTTCTACAGGCGGAATTATTGGAGCTACATTAGGAACAATTTTTATGCAAAAAAAATTAAATGCGGGAACTGTAAAAAAAATACTTGCAATTATTTTATTATTAATGGCTATTAAACTGATTCTTAAAATATTTTAATTAATTATGAAATACTTTTTAATATACATATTGGTTTTAATAATCCCTTTGGTATCCTTTTCTCAAACAAACAGCGAAAAAAGAAAAGTTGATTGGGACGGATACGCACAATTAAGAGCATCAAGCAATTTTAATGATAATACCACAATTATGCTTCGCCGTTTAAAATTCTGGTTAAAATCAGCACCCGGATTTTCGGAGCATTGGTCGTATAAAATACAAACTACTTTTACAAGTCTGCAACAAGAAAAATTATTTTTGCAAGATGTCAAAATAAATTACAAAACAGGTTTATTTTCGTTTGACATAGGACAATTTGTTCCGCAATACAGCTTACAACGATTTCAACCCGATTATAAAATTCCGGCTATTGAACGGGCTAAAGTTATAAATTCAC
>JALSQC010000002.1 GCA_026985625.1 Bacteroidales bacterium
AGGTCCAAACTCAGGGTCTCGAAGCATGATAGGGTTTGGAGTTCCCCATTTTAGGTCGGTAAATTTTTTAGTATTTACAAAGTAAACTTCGGCTTTAAATGGCGAGTTAAATCCGTATTTCCAACCTTTAAGAGTCGATAGTATTGGCATGTTCTCGGTTTTAAGAGTGTACATGCCCGGTTTAAAAATATCGGCAATTTGTCCTTCGTTTATAAATACGGCAACTTGCGATTCTCTAACCGTAAGTTTGGCGTTCATTTTAATTTCGTTTTGATATCTTTCGAATCTGTGAACTATTGTATTATTGGATTCGTCTATCCATTCAATAATATCAATAAATTCGTTTTTTAGTTTGTTAAAAATACCCATGATGTTATTAATTTAATTTAAAAATTTTGATAAATTTATAAAAAAAAAATAACAAACTAAAATTTATTTATTGTTTTTTTGGTAATATTAATTTTTTAATAATTCTTTTGTTGATAATAGTCCGCAAGCTGCTTCTATATCTTGTCCTCTCGATGCTCTAATAGTTGTTGTTATACCTTTTGAGTTTAGTTTGTTTTTAAATTCGTTTATTTTTAACATTGAGCTGCTTTTTAATTCGCAATTGGGTATTTCGTGAAATTTTATAAGATTAATTCGGCATTTTAGTCCGTTTAATAATTTTGCTAATTTATTTATATGTTTGTCGGTGTCGTTTAAATCTTTAAACATAATATACTCAAAAGATACTCTGCGTTGGTGTGAGAAATCGTATTTTTTTAATGTTTCTATAACTTTACTTATAGGATATTTTTTTTGTATAGGCATTATTTTGTTTCGTTCGTTGTCAAAAGGATTATGTAAACTTATTGCTAAATGGCATTTTGACGATTCTATAAATTTTATCATTTCGGGAATTATACCTATTGTAGATACTGTAATGCGTTTTGGACTCCAAGCAAATCCATAATCTGATGTTAATATTTCTAAACTTTTAAGAACTTCGGTAATATTGTCCATAGGTTCGCCCATTCCCATATATACAATGTTTGTTAATATTTTGCTCTCGGGAAAATTAATTATTTGGTTAATTATTTCGTTGCTCGACAGGTTTGATTGAAAACCTTGTTTTCCGGTAGAACAAAATGAGCAATTCATCTTACAACCTGCTTGCGATGATACACAAAGTGTATTTCGGTTTTTGTCGGGAATAAAAGCTGTTTCGATATAATGGTTTGTTTTTGTTGGAAATAAGTATTTTTTTGTTCCGTCGCTTGATTTGCTTACTGTCTTAAATTTTGTATAGCCTATATCAAAATGTGTTGTTAATATTTTTTTGTTTTTGTTTGATATGTTAGACATTTGGTTAATGTCTGTAATTTGTTTTTTATATATCCATTCGCATATTTGTTTTGCTGTAAATTTTGGCAGATTATACTCTTTGCATATATCTTGTAATTCTTTAAGAGTTTTTCCTATTAACTTTTGTTTTGCCATTATTATTCAAAAAAAATCTCGACTGCGTGTAAAGCTTCGGGCATAGAAAAAATAATTACTTTGTCGTTTGCTTGTATTTGAGTGTCGCCTGTAACTACGTATGTTTCGTTTTCTCTAACAATGCCACCTATAATAGCATTTTTAGGAAATTTTAGTTTTTTTATTTTATTTTTTGTGATTTTTGATTTTTTGTGTACTGTAAATTCAAGAACATCGGCATCAATTCCTGTTAGACATTTAACTTTATTTACTTCGGCGGTTAGAGTATGTGCATAAATGTTACTTGCGGCAAGTAACCGTTTGTTTATAATGGTATCTATACCAAGGTTTTCGGCAAGTTCAATAAATTCAATATTTTCTACTTCTGATATTACATTTTTAACACCATATTGTTTTGCTAATAAAGATAAAAATATGTTTGTTTCGGAATTATTTGTAACAGCAATAAATACATCTGTATCGTTTATAGACTCGTCAACTAAAAGTTGAATATCTCTACCGTCTCCGTTAATAACCAATGTTTTGTCGAGTTCGTTAGCAATTTTTTCGGCTTTTTCGGTATTTTCTTCTATAAGTTTAATATTGTATTTGTTTTCTAGTTCAAAAGCTGTTCGTTTTCCTATTCTACTGCCTCCAATTATTAATATATTTTTAATTTTTTCTTGATTTTTTCCTGATTTTTTTAATAAATTATTAACGTATTCTGATTTTGTAATTACATATATTATATCGTTTACTTTAAAAATATCGTTACCTTTTGGTATTATTGTTTTGTGATTTCTTGATATTGCAACAACTCTAAAATTATATTCTTTGTTTATAAGTGCTGCTTCTTGTAGCGATTTTCCTATAACTTCGGCTTTTTCGTCTATTTTTAAAACTACCAATGATAATTTGCCGTCGGCAAATTCAATAATTTCACTCGACCCTGCTTTTGATATTAGTTCAACAATTTCGAGAGCTGCAACTCGTTGCGGATATATTAATATGTCTATACCTAGTGATTTAAATAATTCTTTATTGTCTTTTTGTAGGTATTCGGCATTATCGATACGTGCAATAGTTTTTTTTGCTCCTAATTTTTTTGCAAGTATGCATGATGTTATGTTTGTCTCTATTGTTTCGGTTACCGAAATAAATAAATCGCAGTCGTTAATTTTTGTATTAATAAGAGTTTCAAAAGATGTTGACGAACCTACAACCGTAAGTATATCTATATCGTTAATAATTTTAGCAATTTTTTCTTCGTTTTTGTCGATTATAATTATATTGTGATTCTCTATACTTAGCATTTTTGCTAAATGAGTTCCTACTTCGCCTGCACCCGAAATTATTATTTTCATTTGTTTAAATTAAATTATACATTAAATACAAATTAAATGTTTTTTTTATAATAAAAAAAGTGGCATAGCCACTTTTGTAAATTATAATTAACAATATAAATTAAGTTCCTATATAAGTCTTAAGTATTTTACTGCGAGATATGTGTTTTAAGCGTCTAATTGCACGTTCTTTAATTTGCCTCACTCTTTCGCGAGTTAAATCAAACTCGGCACCAATTTCTTCGAGGGTTAGAGGTTCTTTTTCGTTAATACCGTAATAAAGTCGTATAATATCTGCTTCGCGTGGTGTTAATGTTTTTAAAGCTCGTTCTATTTCCTTTTTTAACGATTCGTTAATCAATTGTTTATCGGGTGGTTTGCTTGTTAGGTTTGGTAGTAACTCGTATAGGTTATTTGCATCGCTATCAGATGTTACCGGAGCATCAAACGATATGTGATGACCTTGTGCTTTTAATGCTTGTTTTACATCTTTTGGTGCTATTTCGAGTTCTTTGCTAATTTCTTCAATTGATGGTTCTCGCTCTAATGTTTGTTCTAGTTTGGAATAAGTTCGTATTATTTTATTTAACGAACCTATTTTGTTTAAAGGTAAACGAACTATTCTTGCACGTTCGGCTAAGGCTTGCAATATCGATTGTCTTATCCACCATACGGCATAAGAAATAAATTTAAAGCCTCGTGTTTCGTCAAATCGTTTAGCTGCTTTAATTAATCCTATGTTACCTTCGTTTATTAAATCTTGCAGACTTAATCCGTGATTTTGATATTGTTTTGCAACGGATACAACAAAACGGAGGTTAGCTTCTACTAATCTGTTTAAAGCTAATTCTTTTTCTTTTTCGTTTTTACTGTGCTTTATTTTTTTTGCAAGTTCAATTTCCTCATCGGCAGATATTAAATCAATTTTAGATATCTCGTGTAGATATTTGTCAAGCGAAATAGTTTCGCGACTGGTTATTTGTTTTGTTATTTTTAATTGTCTCATAGTAATAAATAATTTATATATAAGCTATACGTAATTTTACTCTATTGTGTTAAGTTTAATTTGACGAAAGTTTTGTTACAAGTGATAATTGTATATATTTTAACTATTATTAATAAAAAAATAAAAAAATATTATTATTTACTTTTATTATTGTAAGTAATTGTTTATACTTGCAGTGAATTCTGAAAACGAATTTTCCTAAAACAATAAAAATCACTTAAATAATTTAAAAATATTTAACAAAAATAATCTTATATTTATGTATGACATTTTAGAATTAAATCAGAAATTATTATCTGAATTAAAGCTTATTGCTAAAGAATTAAAAATAAAAAAAATAGATTCTTTTAAAAAGAAAGATTTAATATATAAGATATTAGATCAGCAAGCAGTTAATGCTGCAGCACAGGAAGTTACTAATATAAAAGCTCAAAAAAAACGAGCAAGAATACCTGTCTCAAAAGCTAAGAAAGTAGATGTAAATAAGCCAAAAACAGATAATAATTTTAAACAAAAAGAACCGGTAAAACAAGAATTAAATAAAACAGATTCTAATGAAAAAAACAAAACAAAAAGTAAAGTTAGTAATAAAGTCAAAGAAAATACAGATGACAAAAAAACAAAAAATAAGAATGAAGAATTAAAGCAAAAAAATAATTTGCAATCTAAAATTAATTTTACAGAGCCTAATAAAAAATTAAATAACGAAGATAATAGTTCAAAAATTGTAAACAACAATAAAACTAACAACAATAAAACTAACAACAATAATAATAACAACAATAATAATAACAGCAACAACAGTAATAACAATAACAGTAAAAATAATCAGCAACAACAACGACAAAAAAATAACGAAGAACAAAATAAAAATAACAACAAAAAGGAATTTGATTTTAATGGTATTGTAACAGGCTGTGGAGTTTTAGAGATAATTCCTGATGGCTACGGTTTTTTAAGGTCGTCTGATTATAATTATTTAAGTTCGCCTGATGATATTTATGTATCGCAGTCGCAAATAAAATTACTTGGATTAAAAACCGGTGATACAGTATTAGGAGAGATTCGTCCTCCTAAAGAAGGCGAAAAGTTTTTTCCATTAATAAAAGTTTTGGAAATTAACGGAAAATCTCCAGATATAGTAAGAGATAGAATTCATTTTGACCATTTAACACCATTATTTCCAAACGAAAAATTTAATATAACAGGCAGGGCATCTAATCTATCGACAAGAGTTATAGATTTATTTGCACCTATTGGTAAGGGACAACGCGGATTAATTGTTGCTCAGCCAAAAACAGGAAAAACAATTTTGTTACAAGATATTGCAAATGCGGTAGCTGCTAATCACCCCGAGGTTTATTTAATAATTCTTCTTATAGATGAACGTCCCGAGGAGGTTACCGAGATGGCTAGGAATGTAAAAGCCGAGGTTATATCGTCAACTTTTGATGAACCTGCCGAAAGACATGTAAGGGTTGCAAATATTGTTATAGAAAAAGCCAAACGTTTAGTTGAGAGTGGACACGATGTAATGATTTTGTTAGATTCAATAACGCGTTTAGCTCGTGCTTATAATACTGTTTCGCCAGCTTCGGGAAAAGTATTGTCGGGTGGAGTAGATGCAAATGCTTTGCATAAACCAAAACGTTTTTTTGGTGCTGCACGAAATATCGAAAATGGAGGTTCTTTAACAATAATATCTACGGCATTAACCGAAACAGGCTCTAAAATGGACGAGGTTATTTTTGAGGAATTTAAAGGAACAGGTAATATGGAGTTGCAATTAGACCGTAAATTATCTAATCGTAGAATTTATCCTGCTGTTGATATTATTGCATCTAGCACAAGACGTGAGGATTTATTGTTAGAAAAAAATATTTTAAATCGTATCTGGATTTTAAGAAAATATCTTGCTGATATGACACCTCTCGAAGCTATGGAATTTATTAAATCGAGATTGCCCGAAACAGCAAATAACGAAGAGTTTTTAATATCTATGGGAAATTAAAACCTTATAAATAAAATACAAAAAAACTCCCGATTTATCGGGAGTTTTTTGTGTGAACTTGGAGGGATTCGAACCCCCAACCGCC
>JALSQC010000003.1 GCA_026985625.1 Bacteroidales bacterium
CGATTCGGCAATTAAACCTATAAATAATAACGATAAAGAAACATTAATAAAATCAAATATTTTTGGAGGAATAAAACTATCCGATGGAAATATTGCCTTAAATACCAACCAAAACGGAATTATTATAATTAACGAAAAAGCCGAAATAAAATACATAATAAATAAAAATACAGGTATAAAAGATAACGATATTAAACAAGTTTTTCAGGACTCTAACAACGACCTATGGCTTGCTATGAATACAGGAATTTGTCGCATAAACTACTCGTCGCAAGTATCTAATTTTAACACAAACACCGCTCTAAACGGTAGCGTTAACACAATATGTATTTTTAACAATAACCTAATTAGCGGAACAAGCGAAGGTCTTTTCGAATACAATAAAAAATTACAAAAATTTATTAAAAATCCTTATTTTAACAAACAAATATTACAAGTACAAAATATAAACAACAATCTAATAATTAGTTCCGAAAACGGATTATACAAAAAAACAAATAACACAATTATTAAAATATCAGATATTACAAACTCAAAATTTTATTACGAAAAAAATAATAAAATCTTGTTTGTTGCAGGAAAAAACAAAATAGAAATTTATAAACATAAAAATAAATTATTTATATTAAAAAAATCTATTAATAACATTTTTATAAACAACATTACAAATATAGCTTTCGAAAAATCAAAAAACGATAGTTTAATATTCTGGATTGGTAGTCTAAACAATGGATTAATACAAATAAAAACCGATAATAAATTAAACTATTCTATACAAAGTTTTACAACCGACGATGGCTTATCACCCGGTTGGATAAATCCGCTAAACACCGATAAATCGGTTGTTTTTGGGACAGTTACAGGACTACTTAAATATACCGAGATAGACTCTGTAAACAAAAATAACGATACAACAAACATAAAATACAAAGGTTTCTTTGTCCCGTCAGATTATTTAAACTTAGAAAACGATGCAATAAATATTTTAAAAGATACCGATACAAAAATATGGCTCTACAAAAATGGAAAAATATTTTATTACAATAAACAAACAAAACAATTTATAAATAAAAACTTTAAAAGCATTAACATAGGAAAAATTAATACATTATACATTTACAACAACAATATATTTATAGGAGGTAACGAAGGAATTTCTTATGTAAACATAAATAAAAACAAAAATTTAAACAAAAAAATAAACATAAACATTCGCAAAGTATCAACTAATAATAAAAACATTATTTATTACGGCAACGATAGTCTTAAAAACTATACAAGCATAAATTACTCCAACAACACAATAACCTTTTATTTTTCGTCGCTATACATCGAAAACGGATACACTCCAAAATATTCTTATATAATATTCGGTTACGACAAAAATTGGTCGGAATGGACACATAACAGCCAAGTAAAATACAAACAACTTCCGCCGGGCGATTATATTTTTAAAGTAAAAGCAAAAAATATTTTCGGAACCGAAAGTAATATTAAAGAATTTAAATTTACCATTCTCCCGCCATTTTACCGAACATTTTGGGCATACATAATATACTTTATTTTATTTATAATACTTATCTGGATAATAATAAAAATTTATACCCGCAAGTTAGAAAAAGACAAACAACGATTAGAACAAATAATTCAAGAACGAACCGTTGAAATTCGTAAACAAAAAGACGAAATAGAATCGCAACGCGACAAAATTATAGAAATACACAGCGAACTTAAAGATAGTATAAATTATGCACAACGAATACAACAAGCCGTTCTACCATCGCACAACTATTTAAATAAAATTTTAAATGATTATTTTATATTATTTAAACCAAAAGATATTGTAAGTGGCGATTTTTACTGGGCTACAAAAATAAACGAGTATGTTATAATTACCGCTGCCGATTGCACGGGACACGGAGTTCCCGGAGCATTTATGAGTATGCTTGGCACATCGTTCCTTAACGAGATTGTAAAAAACAGCAAAATAATAACAGCAAATAAAATTTTATACCAATTACGCGAATCAATAATATCGGCATTACAACAAAAAGGCGAAGAAGGCGAACAAAAAGACGGTATGGACATATCGCTTTGTTGCATAAATACAAAAACATACGAAATACAATGGGCAGGAGCAAATAACCCCATTTATGTAATCACAAAAAACAGCCAAATAACCTCGCTACAACCTATAATGATAAATAATAATTATAAACTTTACGAAATTAAACCCGACAAAATGCCAATATCAATTTATAGCCGTATGGATAATTTTACCATTCATAAAATACAATTAGAAAAAAACGACCAACTTTATATGTTTTCAGACGGCTTTGCCGACCAGTTTGGCGGACCAAAAGGCAAAAAATTTAAATACAAACCTTTTAAACGTCTACTTTTAGAAAATGCACATAAACCAATGAACGAACAAAAAGAAATATTAAATACAGCTTTTAACAATTGGAAAACAAATTTCGAACAAATCGACGATGTTATTGTTATAGGAATAAAACTTTAAAACCAAATTTGCTATTTTCTGCACTTTTTTTTAGTTAAAAAATTATATTTTTTAGACTTAAATTATGGAGGTGGAGGTCCAATAAATTTTAAGCACGGATTTTTTCCTGTAAAGCAACTTTCGGATATTGTTACTTCTAATTTTAATAAACGGGTATCTCTTGTTATCTCAAATTTTGTAAGATTGCTTTGCCACCATTTTTTATAACATTGTATGCCTTGACTTTCGGCAAAATTATCTGATTTTACAAAATATTTTTTATAAAAATCTTTAAATGGTATAATTTTATACTTTTCTTTAATTATGTATTGTCCCGGATATAAGTTGAACGTAGCTATTCCTCTGTTATTTGTGCTAAAATATATAGTGTCATTAGTATTGGTATTTATTAAAACAAAATCGTTTATTTCGGGCGAATATCTATTTTTTAGTTGTTCAGGAGTTGGAGCAGCTCCACCACAATACGGATGATAGTGTATTATTTTTATTTCAAAATTTTTATTTAATGTGTCTTGTTTCGATACATTAATTATTGGCAGATAATTATATTGGATATTGTTAAAATGTAAGGTTGTAATAAGTATTGTTATAATTAAATTTAAATACATAATATTTTAGCTTTTATTTATCATATTAATTTTAATAAATTACAATGTTTTGTATTTATAAATAATCGGTATAATTGTTAAACTTTTTTTTGCCTTTTATATAATACTGCCATATTATATTTTTTTGCAGTATTGTTTTATGATTATTAATAACCGTTATTTCTTTATTTAGTTTACGTTTATTTTTAAAATATTTTTTTGTCTTGTAAAAGTTTATATGTGCTTTAAAAACTGCCAAGGCATCTTTAAATTTAAAACTAAACAAGAATTTAATTGCAGCTACAGCATCGAGTATTTTGCGAACAAAACAAATATTAAATAGTTTATTATCGGGTAAATTTTTATATAGTAAATATAAATTATTTCTAAAATTAAGATATGTTTTTTTAGGATTAGTTTTTTGTAATGTTCCGCCTCCAACATGATATACAACCGATTGCGGATTAACAAAAATTTTATATCCTGCATTGTTTATACGCCAGCATAAGTCTATTTCCTCCATATGTGCAAAAAAATCGTTATCTAAACCTCCGAGTTTAAAATATTTTTCGGCATCGATAAATAGGCAAGCTCCCGTAGCCCAAAAAACTTGTTTTATATCGTCGTATTGATGGTTGTCTTTTTCTATTGTATCAAAAATTCGTCCTCTGCAAAAAGGATATCCGTATTTATCGATATAGCCTCCCGATGCTCCTGCATACTCGAAATATTCTTTGTTGTTATATGATAATATTTTGGGTTGACAAGCAAGTATTTTTTTATTGTTTTCCATTAAATTTATAATTGGATTTATCCAATTTTCGGTTACTTCGATATCGGAATTTAACAATACGTAATATTTTGCTTTTATTTGTTTTAAACCTTTGTTATAGCCTCCTGCATAACCGTAATTTTTATCTAATATTACTAATTTAATTTGCGGATAATTTTGTTTTAAAAATTCTATTGACTTATCAGACGAAGCATTATCTATAACAAATATATTAACATCGGGTTGATTTGAGTATTTAACTACCGATGGTAAAAATTTTTTTAAAAAATCGAGTCCGTTCCAGTTTAATATTGCTACTGCGGTTTTAATCATTTTAATTTGTTTTTTTATGTTTCCATCTGCGGTGCGACCATATCCAATATTCGGGTTGTTCTTTTATTAGTTCTTCGAGTAAAGATACGTGTTTTTCGGTAATCTCAAAGTTTTTTGTTTCTTTTGGTTTGTCGGTTATTAAAATTATTTCGGTTTCGTAATATCCTCGTTTTATTTTTCGCATTTTCATAAATACAACGGCATGGTCGAATTTTTTAGCAATTTTTTCGACCCCTAAATAAACAGGTGTATCTTGGTTTAAAAATTTTGTCCAATAATTAATTTCTTCTTTAACCGGCGACTGGTCGGCAACCATAAGTGTAAAGGGCAAAATACCTTGTTTTTTTAGTTGTATTAATTTTCGTAAAGTTTCGTGCATAGGAACGGGTATTGCTCCATATTTTTTACGAATATTATTCATAAATTTCTCGAAACGTTTATTGTTTATTGGTTTAAAAATTGCTAAACCTTGATGTTTCGAATACATTTGCATGTTATTAAACCATTCCCAATTGTTGTAATGTCCTACAACTCCAATAACGGGTTTTCCGCTTTTAAATAAATCTTTTGCAAGGTTTATGTTAATAAATTTATTACGGCGTTTTATCTCTTTGTCGCTAATGTGTAGCATTTTTATAGTTTCTATAAAAATATCTATTAAATGGTGATAAAATTTTTTTTCGATTTTTAAGAGTTCTTTATCGGTTTTCTCAGGGAATGAGTTTTTAAGATTTGTGCGAACTATTTTTTTCCGGTATCCAAATATCTTGTAAATTATAAAATAAAAAATATCGGATATTACATATAATATTTTTAGTGGTAATAACGATATAATCCAAGCAAACGCAAAAAATATATAATATCCTACTGTTTTCATTATTTTTTAAAATTTTCGTCTATTTCTTCGCCCCAATATTTGTTTTTTTCCTCGGTTTGCGAATGATTATAAATAGGTGTATTACGTTTATCGAGATATAGTTTCCAGTTTTTAAGATAAATTTCGCCTTGAGCATCGGAGTGTAATAGTTCGTAATCGTTTCCTACTATATTAGGGTTATAAAAAACAAATCGACGGTTTGTTTGGTTGTTTATTTTATAATAGTGCCAAATCTCGTATGGATATGTAGAGGGCGAAAATTTGCTATAGTTAATATCGTTTGGTGCTCCGTATTGTAAAAACACTCGTCCTCTATCGGTTAAATATCCTTTTTTAACTTGGGTGCTGTAGTTTGAATTTACTCTGTAAATTTGTTTTAAATATATTCCCCAGTCGTTATCGGGAGAAACAGGATTTCGTTTTTTCCAAAAACTATAAAAAAACTTTTTCATTAATATGGTATCGCCGTTATTTAATTGGTTTTTAATAAATTGACGTTCGTTTATGTTTGCTATTGGATATAAATAATCTAAATACATTTTTAACGAGTCGGCTTTTATATCGTCAACAAAAGTTTTTGATATATCGAGTTTTTGCAAATTATTAATATTATAGTTTATTGGGTTGCTACGTTGAAAAAATGCTTTTTTTGTTGCTAATATTTTATTTTTTTTATCTATAATCTCAATTACAAGGTTGTAGTTTCCCGAGTATAGTTTTTTTATGTTTAAACTTGCAAATAAAACGTTTATGCTTTTTGCTTTTTGCCGTTTAAAGCCTAAAATATTATTTTCGTTTTTTGATGTTGACTCT
>JALSQC010000004.1 GCA_026985625.1 Bacteroidales bacterium
ATATGGTGCTTTTATATTGTCGAGTTCTTTGTTTAAGCTGTTAATCTCGTCTTTATATGATTTTAGACTTAAATAAATATTTTTTAACTCCGATTTTAAAATATTCATATTTTTGTATTGAGTTTGAGTCATCTCTTCTTTTGATTCCCACGAAGCCCAAATCATCTCGTTTAAACGAACATTTAAAGGTTCTATTGCAGGCGGATTTTCTTCCCAACTTGCTGCAGGTTTTTGTCCGTAAAATACAAAGTTTAAAGAGTCTAAGTTATATGTTATTTTATTTATTTTTTGTAGTAATTTGTTGTTTGATTTATTAGCTAAATTTACAGCTTGATGTATATAATTTATTTTTGTTTTTAATTCGTTTAAGAATAGTTCGTAGCTTTTAATTGTGCTATATACATTGAGCATTTGATCGTAATTTTGTTTTAATTTTGTTTTATCGACAGGTGGTGTCAAGGTCGAATTTTGTAATAATTTTGCATTAAAATAAACAGGATTGGTTAGTTTTTCTTCTTTTCCGTCAAAAATCATTGCAATATCAACCGAGTATTTTCCGGGCAGAGCTAATATTCCGCTTGGTTGTTTTGCTGTAGGATTAAATTTTTTGTCTTTTAAATAAACAGGTGATGGCAAAGAATATCTAAGATTCCAACTTGTGCGATTTATTCCTTTTGTTGCTTTTTTGTATATTTTTCTTACAATATTGTTGTTTTTATCTCGTATTGTAAAACAAAGATATGGTTTTTGTTGAAGATTTTCTTTACGTAATTGTTCTTGCGATGGTTGTGGTATTGGTTTTGATTCTTTAAATAATTCTTTTTCTTTTTCTTTGCGTTTTTCTTTTAAAGTTTTAGGAACATTTTTTATGTAATATGTAAATATTGCTCCAAAATCGGGATTTTTAGCTTTATAAACAGCATCACCTGCTCCGTAACGGTCGCCTTGTTGTATATACATTAATGCGTCTTTTACAGGATACATTATAGCTTTTTTTTGCAAATCATCTTTTGTTGTTTGTTGTAGTGCCGTATAATCGTCGAGTATATAAAATCCACGTCCGAATGTTGCAATTATTAAATCGTTTTGTTGTTTTTGTATTTTTATATCTCTAACGGGTATATCAGGTAATCCCGAACCTAATTTTGCCCAATTTTTTCCCATATCGGGCGAAAAATAAATGCCGAATTCGGTTCCTGCAAAAAGTAAATTTTTATTTTTATAATCTTGCAAAATACTATGAACACTCTCGTTATCCGGTAAATTTTCTGATATTGATGTCCATGTTTTTCCTTTATCGTTGCTTTTAAAAAGATATGGTTTAAAATCGTCATTTTTAATATTATTAAACGATACAAAAACAACATTTTCGTCGAATGGTGAAGCATAAATATCGCTAACATAAGTATATTTTGGAACCCCGGGAAATTCTGATATTTTTCGCCATGTTTTTCCGTCGTCTTCGGTAACTTGAATTAATCCATCGTCGGTTCCTACGTAAATTAATCCTTGTTTAACCGGAGACTCGGTTAAAGATACTATGGTTCCCCATTGCGATGTCGAAACGTCTTTTGCTACTGCATCTATAGGCCAATATTTTCCCATAATTTTAAATTGGTTTCTATCTTCGTTACGGGTTAAATCATTTGAAATTTCTTGCCACGATGTTCCTCTGTCGGTGCTTTTAAATACTTTATTTGCAGCTATATACAATGTTTTTTTATCGAAATTACTTAAAATAAACGGGGCATTCCAATTCCAACGAAATGTAAGTTCGTTTTTTTGCGGCTCGGGACGTATTTTTATTTTTTCGCCTGATTTTTTATCATAACGGTAAATATTTCCGTATTGATATGCCGAATATACTATGTTTGGGTTATCTTTTTCTACTGCTTGCCAAAATCCATCACCGCCAAGGGTTGTTATCCACTCGTCGGAACCTACACCATTTTTCTTAATATTTCGCGATGGTCCTCCTATGCTGTTATTATCTTGAGTTCCGCCATAAACCCAATAAAACGGCTTTGTATTATCAACACTAACACGATAAAATTGAACAACAGGTAATGTTGTTTTATGTATAAATGTTTTTCCGCCGTCCCATGTTTCGTAAATCCCCCCATCGCAACCTATATTATAATGTAATTGATTTTTGGGGTCTAACCACATTGCATGGTCGTCGACATGTCGTGTTTTTGTGGGTATTTTTGTCCAAGTTTTTCCGCCGTCCATTGTATAACGCGAGTATGTATCTACCGAATATACTTTGTCTTTATTAAATGGCGAACAATAAATTTCGGAAAAATATTGACCGCTACTATAATAATCGCTCATTTTTTTAAACGATGCTCCTCCGTTTGTCGAGCGATAAAAGCCTCCTTTTTCGGTTGCTTGAAACATTACGTAAACATAGTTTGAATTTACGGGAGATACTTTTATTTCCATACCTCCTTTGTCAACAGAAGGTATTCCGTTTGTAAGTTTTTGCCAATTTTCTCCGCCATCGGTTGTTTTGTAATATGCAGACTCAGGTCCGCCTCCAATTTTTGTATATTGTTTACGACGACGTTGTTCGGCTCCTGCGTATATAATATTTGGATTTTTGGGGTCGAAACAGATGTTTGCCACTCCTGTATTTTCGCTAATAAATAATACTTTTTTCCAAGTTTTTCCGCCATCGGTTGTTTTGTAAACTCCACGTTCTTTGTTTGGTGCCCATATTGAGCCTTCGGCTGCTACATAAACAATATCAGGATTATCGGGATTTATAATTATATCTCCTATTTGTCTTGAGTTTTTAAGTCCCATATTTTTCCAAGTTTTTCCACCGTCTATCGACTTATATACTCCGTTTCCGTATCCTATTTCTCGTTGGTGATTATTTTCGCCTGTTCCTATCCATACAATATTTGGCTGGCTTTTTGACATTGTTACACAACCTATTGAATATACATGATGGTTATCGAATATTGGCTTGTAAGTTATTCCGTTATTTTTTGTTTCCCAAACGTGTCCCGATGCAACGGCAACATAATAATGTGCAAAATTATTAGGGTCTACGGCAAAATCGGCTATACGCCCCGATGTAAAAGCAGGACCTATACTTCTCCATTTTAATGTTTTAAATGTTTTTTCGAATATTGTGTCTTTTTGTGTTTTTGTATTTTTTGAGAATAAATAACTCGAAACTAAACAAACAGCTAGTAATAATATTATTTTTTTCATTTATTTTAATTTATTTAAAGTCTTTAAAAGTAATTATTTTTTTTTTAATAGCGAAATTTCTTTATCACCTCACCTAATATTTTTTAGCAAGTATGTGATGTGCTAATAAATCTTATTTTGTTTTTAGGTTTTAATTGCAAATTCTACAATTATTTATCTACAATATCAGTAATATCTTTAATAATAGTATCTTGCTTTGTTTTGATTTTTTGTTTAATGCTTTTATTTAATAGTGTAAATTGCAAATCGGAAAAAAACTTTTTAATGTAATGGTAATAGTATTTAGCTGCTATTGCCGATACGGGCATTAATAATATTAATAAAACAATAAGATAAATATTATTTATAAATATTACTAAAAATATGCTTATTATAAGATAGTAAACAGGATATAGAACTGCTCCTGCCCCAAATTTTATTGTGCTGAAAAACTGTGGGTCTTTTACAATTTTTTTTATTACTTTTTTGATTATAAAATATGGCAAAAAATTTATTAAAAAACCTGTTACAAACAACGGGAATGTAATAATATAAATTAACGATTTTATTATTAGCGATGTGGCGGTTAGCGATTTGTATATTTTATTGTCGTAGTTTTTAATATTATCTTTAAAAAGGTTTATAAGGTCTTCCCAATTTTGTTTAATTTTTAAAACTTTTTGATTGTCTTGTTCTATTGCTTTTTCTATTTTTTCTATAATAATTTTATCGGCTTTAAATTTATTTTTTTGATTTTTTTTAAGGTTTAATTTTTTTCTTACAATATTGTTTGCAAAGTCGCGTAAAAACTCGATTAAATGATAATGTTCTTTATTTTGAATATCAATCATTAACGGTTTTATACGTTTTGTCATTTCGTTACGCAAAGCCATTGTTGCTTTTTGAGGGTTTTGTTTATAAAAATCGATATAGTCTTTAATAAAGATAGGTTTTCCGTATTGTATGTGTAGTGTTGCAAGTGAGTTAAATTTGTCATCGTAATAAATTCCTGTTGGTATAATTGCAATATCGAGATTATAGTTTGTTTCTTCGAGAGCCTGAAAAGCAATGCGTTGAATGCCTTTTTTTAGTATTCTGAGCCGACGCACCGGATTATGTTGAGCCTCGGGAAATAGACAAAAAGGTTTATTGTGTTTAAGAACGTTAACTGATATGTTAAATATTTCTTCGTTTTTTTTTAATGCTTCTTTTCCATCGCGTTGTCTAAAGATTGGCAATATTTTTAGATTGTAAAATATTTTTGCAACTGCAGGTTTTTTAAATGTGTCGCCTCGAGCTAAAAATACTATCTGATAAGGTGTGGAGAATATAATTGCCAAAGGGTCCATAACTGCATTTTGATGGTTTGGAGCAAATATTATTGTTTTGTCTTTTGGTATGTTTTTTACTCCCTCTATAACAAATCGTTTATAAAATATTTTATGAATTAATTTAAAATATTGTTTTAAGATTGCATATAAAAGCGACCATTTTTCTACTTTAACATTCATTTAATTGTTTTTTTCTATATATTTTTTACGTTTAATTCCCCAGAGATATGCAAGAAACATTCCCGATATTATATGCCATATTCCCCACCATGCAGCTATAAAAGCCATTCCTCCGATTTGCAAATCGTAAGGAAAAATTTTAGGATTAAATATTAAAACCAAAGCAAGTCCGGAGTTTTGTATACCTGTTTCGATGCTTATTGCTCTACGATTTTTTATATCTAATTTAAAAGCCGTTGCGGTTATGTATCCTGATAAAAGGGCAAATCCGTTATGTATTAAAACAATAAAAAATATTAAATAAATATATCGTAAAAATAAGCTAAAATTATTTGATAATGCTATTATAACAAATCCTGCAAAAATTATTATCGATACTATTTTAAATATATTTTTAATTTTATCGGTTGTTTTTGGAAATTTTTTGGCAAATAAAATTCCTAAAATTAATGGTATTCCCAGAATTATTATTACTGTTTGAAACATTTGGAAAAAATCTATTTCGATAGGACGTAATAGTTTTGATGTTTTTACAAATAAGCCTCCCCAAAAAGCAAAATTAAATGGTGTTAAAAAAACCGATAATATTGTTGATATACCTGTTAAACTCACCGATAGTTCTATGTTTGCTTTTGCTAACGATGTAATAAAATTAGAAATATTTCCTCCCGGACATGCTGCTACCAGAATCATTCCCAAGGCTACGCTCTCGCTGGGTTTTATTAATAATATCAATAAAAATGTAATAGCGGGTAAAATAAAAAATTGTGATATTAATCCTATAATTACGGGTTTAGGACGGGCTAATATATTTTTAAAGTTTTGCGTTTTTATGCCAAGAGCTACACCAAACATTATTATTGCTAAAGTAATGTTTAATAAAAATAGTCCGCTTTGGCTAAAATTTAGTGTGTATTTATCTAAAACGCTTAAATCTCCAAACATGATTGCTCAAAAATAATATTTTTAAGCAAAATAAAAAATTTACTTATTTTTTTGAGTTTATTTATCGGTAAGTAGCAGGTTTGTTTTAATATGTATAATATTAACTAATTACGAAAAAAATAAAATATACCGCTCAAAAGTTTGCTACGCAGTTTAGTAATTATATCTTATTCGACAAAATAATATAAAAATTTAAACCTGTTAGGATAGCTTGCTATTAAAAATAAAAAAAAGCGAGA
>JALSQC010000005.1 GCA_026985625.1 Bacteroidales bacterium
CGTTTTGTATTTTATAATAATTTAGGTTTGCATTTTCGCCAACATAAATCTCGGTTAACGAGTTTGTAAGAAATTTATTTTCTGATAGAGAATCGTTGCAGAATATTATTTCGGCTTGGGCGTTTTTTTCTATAACAAACAGATTGCGTATTGTTGAAAATTCTTTTTCGTTATTTAAGAGCAGGTTTATTAATTGAATAGGTTTTTCGGTTTTTGCTTTTTCGGGAACATAAATAAATAGTCCGTCGTTAAATAATGCTGTATTTAGAGCAATTATTCCATCGTTTTTGTAATCGATATATTTTGAGAAATGTTTTTTAAAAATATCGGGATATTTTTTTATACTTTCTCTTAAACTGCCAACAATTATTCCGTTATCGAATTTTTTTATTTTTTCGGTGTTTTGATATTCTCCTTTTGATAAATAAAAAACATCGGCATCGAGATTAATAACATCGCAAGAAAAAATTTCGTTTATATTTATTTTTTCGATTTTTTTTGTAAAAGTAGTGTTGTAATTATCGTTAAAAACTTTTTTTAGGTCTATGTATTTATAATCTTCGTTTTTTTTATCGGCAATTCCGTATTTTTTATAAACTTCTATTGCCGAATTTTTAATTTTATTTATATAATCGGGAAAATCGGTTTTAAAGTCTTTTATTTTATTTTTGTATAGTTCTAAATATTTCATGGTTTAAAGTTTCGTAATATTTTAATGTAATTGTGGTTTTAATTTGTTTGATTTTTTATCCAGTCGTAACCTTTTTCTTCGAGTTCAAGGGCTAATTCTTTGCCTGATGTTTTTACTATTTTACCATTGTATAAAACATGCACAATATCAGGAACAATATAGTCTAACAAACGCTGATAGTGGGTAATAACTATTGTTGAGTTTTCTTTTGTTTTAAGTTTGTTTACACCGTTTGCAACAACTCTTAGGGCGTCTATATCTAATCCCGAGTCGGTTTCGTCAAGGATAGCTAATTTTGGTTCTAACATTGCCATTTGAAATATTTCGTTTTTCTTTTTTTCTCCACCCGAGAAACCTTCGTTAACCGATCGGTTTGTTAGTTTAGAATCTATTTCGACAATTTCTTTTTTTTCTCGCATTAATTTTAAAAATTCGCTTGCGGCTAAAGGTTCAAGACCTTTAAATTTACGTTGTTCGTTAACTGCTGTTTTTATAAAATTAACCATACTTACGCCCGGAATTTCTATAGGGTATTGAAATCCTAAAAATATTCCTGCTGCAGCTCTTTCTTCTACAGACATTTCTAATAGATTTTTGCCCATATATATAATTTCGCCTTTTGTTACCTCGAAAATTTCTCTACCTGCCAAAACGGCGGCAAGTGTGCTTTTTCCCGAGCCGTTAGGTCCCATTATTGCATGAACTTCGCCGGGTTTAATTTCTAAATTTATACCTTTTAAAATTTCTTTTCCGTTTATTGATGCGTGTAAATTTTTTATTTTTAACATAATTTTTTATTTAATTTTTTATAATTATAATTTTATCCAACACTTCCTTCGAGACTTATTTGTAATAGTTTTTGAGCCTCTACGGCAAATTCCATAGGTAATTTGTTTAACACCTCTTTGGCATATCCGTTTACAATTAAACCAATTGCATCTTCGGTTGATATTCCTCGTTGATTACAATAGAATATTTGGTCTTCGCCTATTTTTGATGTAGTTGCCTCGTGTTCGACTATTGATGTGTTGTTGTTTGTTTCTATATAAGGATAAGTGTGAGCTCCGCATTTATCGCCCAAAAGTAATGAGTCGCATTGCGAAAAGTTTCTTGCGTTTTTGGCAGATTTCATAACTTTTACCAATCCTCGATAAGAGTTGTTACTTTTGCCTGCCGATATTCCTTTTGATACTATTGTTGATTTGGTATTTTTGCCTATATGAATCATTTTTGTTCCGGTATCAGCTTGCTGGTAGTTATTTGTAACTGCAACTGAATAAAATTCGGCAGTAGAGTTATTTCCTTTTAAAATACACGATGGATATTTCCAAGTAATTGCAGAGCCTGTTTCTACTTGATTCCACGATAATTTTGAATTATCGCCTGCTAAAATGCCTCGCTTTGTAACAAAGTTGTATATTCCTCCTTTTCCATTTTTGTCGCCCGGATACCAGTTTTGTACGGTAGAATATTTAACTTCGGCATTTTTGTTTACAACAATTTCTACAATTGCTGCGTGTAGTTGATTTTCGTCGCGTTGTGGGGCAGTGCAACCTTCGAGGTAGGAAACATAGCTGTCGTCATCGGCAACAATTAGAGTTCTCTCGAATTGTCCGGTATTTGCGGCATTTATTCTAAAATATGTTGATAATTCCATTGGAGCACGAACTCCTTTTGGAATGTAGCAAAACGACCCGTCGCTAAAAACAGCAGTGTTTAGTGCTGCATAAAAATTATCGGTATATGGAACAACAGAACCGAGATATTTGCGAACTAAATCGGGATAATCGCGAATAGCTTCGCTCATAGAACAAAATATTATACCTTTTTCGGCTAAAGTTTCTCTAAAAGTTGTTTTTACCGATATGCTGTCCATAACAGCATCTACGGCAACTCCCGAAAGCATTTTTTGTTCGTCAAGCGGAATTCCGAGTTTGTTAAATGTTTCCCGTAACTCGGGGTCAACCTCGTCCATACTGTTTAATTGTTTTTTAGGCTTTGGTGCTGAGTAATAAATTATATCTTGAAAATCGATTTTAGGTATATTAAGATGTGCCCAATTTTTAAATTCCATAGTTTTCCAGTGCCTGTAAGCTTTTAGTCGATATTCTAAAAGCCAAGACGGCTCTTCTTTTTTTTGAGATATTAGTTTTATTACATTCTCGTTTAATCCTTTTGCTATTGTATCGTTATCAATATCTGTAACAAAGCCGTATTTGTAGTCGTTTGTAGTAACGTCGTTTATTATTTTATCTTTATTGTTCATTGTTAATTAGAATTAGTCTAAATAAAGCACAAATATATAAACATTTTAAGAATCTTATGTCTTTTTTTATCGGTAAAATTTGTTAATATTTGTAAAAATATTTTTTATTTATTAAATAATGAAAAAAACAAAGTTATCAGACATAGGAGAGTTTGGGTTAATAGATTTATTAACAAAAGATATTAGTATAAAAAATAAATCTACAGTTTACGGTGTAGGCGACGATGCTGCCGTAATTAACAACTCAGATAAGCAAACTGTTGTATCTACCGATATTTTAACCGAGGGAGTGCATTTCGATTTAATTTATACACCTTTAAAACATTTGGGATATAAAGCTGTAGTTGTTAATTTGTCGGATTTGTATGCTATGAATGCAACACCTCGTCAAATAACGGTATCGATAGCCGTATCGGGTAAATTTTCGGTAGAGGCAATAGAAGAGCTGTATCAAGGAATAAATTTGGCTTGCGATGTATATGGAGTAGATTTGGTTGGTGGTGATACAACAAGTTCTTTTTCGGGATTAATAATAAGTATTACTGCTATTGGTGAGGCAAAAAAAGAGGATTTGGTTTTTAGAAACGGAGCAAAAGATACCGATTTAATTTGTGTATCGGGAGATTTGGGTTCGGCATATTTTGGTTTGCAAATTTTAGAACGCGAAAAAAAAGTTTTTGAAAAAGATTATAATTCGCAACCCGATTTATCGACATACTCGTATATTATTGAGCGTCAACTAAAACCCGAAGCACGTAAAGATATCTTGGAAACATTAAAAATTAATAAAATTAAACCTACGGCTATGATAGATATATCTGATGGATTATCGTCGGAGTTATTGCATATTTGTAAGCAATCTGAAACAGGTTGTAAAATTTTTGAAGATAAAATACCAATTGATCATAGCTCTACTATTGCATCTGACGAATTAAATATATCGCAAATAACAGCGGCTCTTAACGGTGGCGAAGATTACGAACTACTTTTTACAGTGCCGTTAAAAGATTTTGATAAAATAAAAGGGTTAAAAGATATATATATAATAGGACATATAACCGATGAAAAAAACGGAAAAAATATAATTTTACGTAACGGCGAAACTGTAGAGCTAAAAGCTCAAGGTTGGAATAATATAAAAAATTAAGTTATGCTATTAAATATATCAGGAGCAAAATATTCTAAAATCACAAAAATTGGCGAAAAAATAAGAAATCTTGAAAAACAAACAGGAAACAAATACCTGTATTTAAATCAAGGCGTTAATAATGTTTGTAAAATAGATATAAATAATATTGCAAAATCTATTGATTATAATACTAAAGATATACAGGTTTATCCTACAATGCAAGGCAAAATAGAACTACGCTCGGCAATAAACAAGGTTTATTTTAATAAAAAATCAGACGAAAAAAATATATTAATTACAGGCGGAGGAATGTCGGGTTTAGATTTAACTTTTCAGACGATAAACGTAAATAAAATATTTTTACCTGTATTTTATTGGGGCTCGTATCTTAATATAGCAAAAATACGAAATATAAATAGTGATTTTTATGAGGATTTTGATTGGGTTAAAAATAATTTGAAAATATTAAAAAATTCGGCTGTTGTTATTTGCGACCCAAACAATCCTTTAGGAAACAAATATGATGATAACAAGCTGCTAAATCTTATTTACGATTTAAATAATAATAACATTGTTGTTATTATTGATAGTCCTTATCGAAAAGTGTTTTACGATGACAAAGACGATTTTTATCAAAAAATTTATAATCTAAAAAACGTAATTATTGTAGAAAGTTTTAGCAAATCTATTGGATTAAGCGGACAGCGTATAGGTTTTGTGCATAGCATTGATAATAATTTTATTAACGAGATTTTAATACGTTTGATGTATGCAACTAACGGAATAAATGCTTTTTCGCAAATATTGGTAACAAAAATTTTAGATACCGACGAAGGTAAAAAAGCTACCGAAAATTTTAAAAAAACAACGCAAAAAGCAATTAAACAAAATATCGAATATCTAATATCAAAAAAATTAATTGCTAACGATTTTTTTAAAACATCGCAACCTAAGGGAATTTTTACTATTGTAAATAAGTCGGAACATGAATTATTAGATAAACGCATAGGTAGTGTATCGCTTAGTTTTTTTACAAAAAAACAAAATAATGTAATTAAAAATTATTCGCGTATTTGTGTTTCGGTTCCTAACGATACGTTTATAAATTATTTTAGTCAATTTTAACGTTATGAGAGTTGTAATTCAAAGGGTTAAAGAGGCTTTGGTAAGTATCGATAACAAAATATTTTCGCAAATAAAAAACGGATATTTAATTTATCTCGGCATCGAAAATGCCGACAATAATACCGATATCGAATGGTTAACAAACAAAATTATGCAACTTAGAATTTTTTCGGATAATAATGGATTAATGAATAAATCTATTATTGACATTGGAGGCGAAATACTTGTTGTTAGTCAGTTTACCTTGCATGCAAAGACAAAAAAAGGTAATAGACCATCGTTTATTCATGCTGCAAAACCTGATGTTGCAATACCGCTATATCAAAATTTTATTAAAACATTAGAGCAAAAGATGCAAAAACCCGTAAAATCGGGGAAATTTGGAGCCAATATGCAAATAATGTCTATAAACGACGGTCCTGTAACAATTTTAATCGATACAAAAAATAAAGAATAAAATATGACTATAAAACAAGCACAGCAATTAGTTGACGAGTGGATAAAAAAATATGGAGTAAGATATTTTTCGGAACTTACAAATCTTGCAATTTTAACCGAGGAGGTTGGCGAAGTTGCAAAAATAATGGCTCGCAGATATGGAGACCAATCGTTTAAAAATAGCGACACAGATAATCTTGCCGACGAGCTTGCCGATGTTTTATGG
>JALSQC010000006.1 GCA_026985625.1 Bacteroidales bacterium
TATATACCTGATGTTCTGTTACTTTAATTTTAATTTCAGGAATATCAAATACTTGTCGTTTACTTACAAATTCTTCTGTTACATTAGAAATATCATTTCCACAAGAATTACAATAATCAGGAATGTGTTTTTGGGTAATGTCAGGGGTAGCAAGCATTTTTAAAGTTGTGCCTTTTCTCCCTTTTTGACCGCCAACTTTTTTTCCTGTTTTTTCTCTTAAACTTTTGCGTTTTGGTCTATTTTCATCTTGCGATAGTGGTATTGAACTGTTATTGCTGTTTTTAGGATTTTCATATTTTGATAAACGATGTTTTAATTCGGCATTTTCTTTGGTTAAAAATCAACTTTTTCTAAAAGTATTTTTACCATATTTTGCAGTTCTTTTACATCTTCTGTCATACAGCAAAGGTATTCTACATAAGTGCTATAATACAACTATTTAATCTTATACTTATTAAGAAAATTAAAATAATCTGTTCATAAAGTAGATGTTTTTTTACTTTTTAGAAAACAAAAAAATAACCGTTAACAACTTGTGAATAAAGGTAAAAAATGACAGTTTTACAAAAACAAAAAACAAAAAAAACGATTGAAAATTCAAAAAATAGTTTTATATTTGACACTTATTAGTAACAAAATTTTTTAAATCTTATAAAAAAACATGAAAAAAACTACTTTACTTATTTTATTCGCTATAATTTTTACTACGAGTTCATTTTCTCAAAAAGGACCAGGAATCCCCGTTGATACAATTTACACAAATTTAAATTACGACCAATACCATTGCCCCAGTGTTGATACAACACGCATGACCAATCCAAATTTAATGTTTGGCGAAGTATTTCGTTGGTATTGGGATACTAATTTATATCCAAATGTAAGTTTTTCCAATGTATCTGATCCACAATCGTATGTTTATAATTTACCCCACGATACTTGTTTTGTTTGTTATTGGAGAAGAGGTCTGGGAGGTTTATCTGGAGAATATTACGCTCTACGAATTTGCAATAATAAAGCTAATGCAGGCTTGCTTGATTTGAATTGGTGTACACCAGACTCAACAGACCAGCAGCAGTTATATGCCATAAATGCAGATACAACAAGTTGGTGGAGTATTGCCGATGGCATGGGTACTTTCGAATACGACACATTATACAATACTCACATTACCGATTATAGAGCAAATGCCTACAAAAACTATTATGTTTGGAATATTATAGGTTGCACTGGCGACACTTTACGAGATACTGTTAAAGCAGAGGTAACATATTTACGTAGACAATATATAACTCCTATTGATACGCCTAAAGTTTGTTCTAATAGTATTACAACTGTTATTTCTCCTTATCCTGGATATTTAGAAAGTAGAAAACTAACGTATAGTCTTAACAATTGTAATCCTTTAAATGACACGTCATACGTATTATGTATTGATAATGAATCACTTGGTGCTGTTGAAGCACAGATTCATTATAAAGGTTGTGTTTCTCATGCTGATACTGCTTATGCAATAAATACTATTCCTAATAAAAAATTGGATTTTTATTATTCTGATGGGGCTAATGAGGAACCTATTAAAAATTTTACATTTTGTGATGAAGAAATTCCAATACGTATAATAGAAAATGTTAATAATTCCTCTGATGGGTTGTTTGATGCTCACAATGGTTATTGGACAACAATACAAGGTTCAATTAATGGATTAGATTCTTTATATACTTATTCAGGAAGTATGCAAAATTATGTTTTTGACACAATAAGTGGTTTAATGCCAGACACCAATATATTTGTTTATACTCAAATGGGGAATATAGATTCTACATGTTTGTGGCACGATACACTAACAGTAATTTCGCATAGACCAAGCGAGGCAAATATAATTAATAACGATACAACTATTTGCTTAAATTCATTTTTAATACAAGCCGATTCGCTTACACACGGTACAGGTATATGGGGATACGTAAACGGTAGTGGTGTATTCGATTCAATAAACAATCCTATTGCTAATATAAGCGATATGTCGTATGGTATAAACACAGTGTATTGGCAAACACAATATTATGAATGCGACTTATATGATACTATTACCGTAATAAACGATTTGCCAACAACACCAAATGCTGGTTACAATGTTGTTTTATGCGAAGATTACGCCTCGCTTAATGCTAATACTATTATAATTGGAGATGGGAATTGGTTTACAATACAAGGCAATGTAAATTATGTAGATTCGATTAATCCTAATACTCAAATATTCAATATTGCACCCGACACCAATATATTAGTATGGCATGCCGTACATAATACATGTGGCTTATCTGACACATTAGTATTAGTAAACAATAAGCCAACACTACCAATAATAGCTACAAACGATACAATTTTATGTTCAAACGAGTTTTTATTAAGTGCAAACACTCCAACGCAAGGAAATGGGCAATGGTCGTTTGTAAATGGTAGTGGTTTTATGGCAGATATACACAATCCAACTACCCAAACAGAAGGCTTACAGCAAGGTATTAATACAATACGTTGGACAATTACAAAACAAAATTGTGAGCTTTACGACGAAATAGTAATTGTAAACAGTCTACCAAGTAATGCTTTTGCTGGTTATAACCAAACTTTGTGTAAAGACACCTTTATATTAGAGGCAACACAACCCGCTATTGGTACCGGTTTCTGGTCTATAATTTCAGGAGGAGCAACATTTGCCGATACTACAAATCCAAATTCAATAATTTGGAACATTAATAATGGCGAGAATAAGTTTTCTTTTACTACTGTAAAAGGTAATTGTGTATTAAGCGACACAGTTATAATTACAAACAATACTCCAACAAAAGCAATTATTAACACTCAAGATACGTCATTATGTGCTAATACATACTTATTAAAAGCCAATACTCCTGTAATTGGCGAAGGAGTATGGTCTACATCAAACAACGAGATTAGTTTAACACATAGCGATTCTATAATAACTAATGTTTCTAATCTTAGCCAAGGTGAAAATACATTTGTATGGACAATTAACAATAATGGTTGTTCTAGTAGCGATAAGGTTATTATTATAAATAATTTACCAGATAATCCAAATGCAGGAGGCATTATTACAGTTTGTGGCAACACAAAAACACTAAATGCTAACAATCCTGTAATTGGAACCGGTCTATGGTCTTCGTTAAATAACGATATAAATTTCTCATCAATAACAAATCCGGAGGCAACAATATCTAATTTACCTAAAGGAAAATCAAAAATTATTTGGACTACAACAAATGCCAATTGTGTTTTAACCGATACCGCACTTGTCTACTCTTCGCAAATGACAATACAAACAGATACAGTAAATGTTAGTGGTTTTAATAAAGATGACGGACAAATTACAGTTATAGTTAACAATGGTATTGAGCCATATACTTACGAGTGGAAAGATAACGATGGCTTGTTAAATTATATTTCGGAAAATTTAAAAAACTTACCTGCAAATACATATATTGTTACTGCAACAGATAGTATAGGCTGTACAGTTGAAAGTAAAGTCGTTTTAACAGATGATAGTTACCTGAAAATATACAATACATTTACACCTAATGGTGATGGAATTAATGATACTTGGGAAATTGATAATATATCTTTCTATAAAAACGCAATAGTTAAAGTTTTTAATCAATGGGGGAATGTAATTTTTGAAAGTACAGGAGACTATAACCCTTGGGATGGAACATATAAAGGTAAAATATTGCCAACAGGTTCGTATTATTATATAATTGATGTGCAGGATAATGTAACCAAACCATTTACCGGAGCAGTTTTAATTCTTAACTAATTTTAAAATCCACTAATAATGAAAAAAAATATATTAATAATTACCGTTTTATTTATTTCTCAAATTGCTTTTTCGCAACAATTTGCAATAAATAGCCAATATATGTTATTTAAGTATGGAACAAATCCTGCTTTTGTCGGGACTAACGGTTTTGAGATAGGAGCTTCTTATAAGCAATATTGGGCAGGATTTAATGATGCCCCTAACATAAAACAAGTATATGCTAGTTCATCTATTTCTAAAAGTATAGGAGTAGGAGGACGAATTTATAGTTCTTCTACAGGGTTAATTAGCAATAATGGTTTTGAAGCAACATACTCATATAAAATAAAATTATCAAACAAGCTAAATTTATCTATGGGTATATCGGCAATACTTGAACAACACAGTCTTAATACAGCAGGTATCGAAACAAAGAACAAAAATGATATTCTTACTCTTTTAGCTTCTGATAATTTTGTTAATTACAATAGTAATGCAGGCTTATTATTATACAATGATGATTTTTATTTTGGTCTATCAACATACTATTTGCTTCCTTCTAATGTTAATTTCTCTAATGATTATATAGTAAATCAGCAGAGACGTCATTATTTTATAAACGCAGGATATAATATAGGTATTAATAATAATTTTAGAATAACACCTACATTACTCTTTAAATATATAGAGTCTGGAGCTTTTCAAATTGATATTGGTGCAAATTTATTAATTAAAGAAACTGTTTTTGTAGGAGCAAATTATCGTTATAATTCAGCAGCAATATTTATGGTAGGAATAAATATTGCTAAAATAAAATTTGGCTACGCCTACGATTATTTATTATCTGATATTAATTCATACAGTAATGGCTCTCATGAAATTATAATAATTTTACAAATAGGAAAAAATAGCTCTTCTATGTTTTAGTTATATTCCTATATTAATTTTTATGCGATTTTAACAATTGATTTATTAATATAATTATGCATTAATATTATAAATTAGAACTTTTACAATTCGGACAAGTTATTTTATTATTTAAATTTATTTCAGAATAAATCTTTATGGTTGATAAATAGTTTCTTGATTCATTATTCAATTCATCATAAAGATGTGGTAGTATTGATACTGCCCTAAAAAGTGTGTAAAGCAAGTTTTTGATATTTTTAAACATTTAAACTAAAAAAACAATTAAAAATGGACAAAAAACTCAACTTTACACGGGAGCAAGTTACAAAAATTTTAGAAGATATAGCCAAAGAAAAAGATGGTTATAATAAAGTGTTAAAATATTCGTTAGAAGCAATGATGCGAGCAGAACGAGAGATTCATAATAAAAATTATGGAGATGTAAGCAACGGCTATCGTTGGCGACGCGCCTTTGGCAATAAAGAGCAATTAAAATTAGAGGTTCCACGTAGCAGGAATGAAAACTTTTATCCTTTTTTATTATAAACGACGAAAAATCGAAAGAAATTGTTTTGTTCCCTCTGTAAAATACTGTATCTTTATTGCTTAAAATGGGTGTTTTTAAAAGTTAATATTTTGTATTTAACACATTAAAAATAATACTCTTACACCTAATTTTATTCTTTTTTTATGAATTTTTCGGGTTAAATAAAATCTGTGGCTAACAAATTACATAAATCATTGTTTAATAAGCAATTAATAATAACATCTATTAAAAATATTATAAAAACGTATTTTTTGGATATTTTAATTAAAATGATTTAAAAAAATAGGTATTTTCATAAGCAAGCACACTTTTTAGAAATTAAAATTTTAAAATCAAGTTGTATTTATAATTTTGGCTTGATTTTTTATTTTTAAAGTTGTTTTTGGTAATTTCTTAGTTTAAAAAAATCCGTTGAAAATTTTCAACGGATTTTTTTATTAAATTTAAATCCCGGTTACCTTATCGGCAACATATTTTCCTGCTTTTAGTTTTTTAGAAACTTCGGCAAAAGCTTTTAATGTGTATTTAACATCTTCGCTTGTATGAACAGCTGTAGGAATTAATCTTAACATAATTACATCCTTAGGAACAACAGGATAAGCAACTATTGAACAAAATATATTATAATTTTCACGCAAGTCCATAGTAAGATTTGTTGCCTCGGGAGGTGTTCCTTCTAAAAATACGGGAGTTACCGGCGATTGTGTATTTCCAATATTAAGACCTAAATCTTTTAATCCCGATTGTAATTCACCAACAATTTTCCATAAATCGTCGCGTAACTCGTTTTTTGTTCTAAGCAACTCGAGACGTTTTAAAGCACCTACAACCATAGGCATTGGTAAAGATTTTGCAAAAGTTTGCGACCTCATATTATATCTTAAATATTGAACAATATTTTCGGTGCTTCCTACAAATCCGCCAATTCCCGCCATTGCTTTTGCAAATGTTCCAAAATGAAAGTCTATACCGTCGGCTACACCAAAATATTCGGGAGTTCCTGCTCCTGTTTTTCCCATAGTTCCAAAACCATGAGCATCGTCAACCAAAATTCTAAAATTAAAATCTTTTTTAAGAGCAACTATTTCGTCTAATTTTCCTAAGTCTCCTGCCATTCCGAATACTCCTTCGGTGATGAGCAAAATTCCTCCGTTAGTTTTTTCGGCATTTTTTGTTGCGTGTTCTAATTGTTTTTTTAGATTATCGATATTATTATGTTGAAAAACAAATCTTTTTCCTATATGTAATCGCATACCGTCAAGAATACAAGCGTGTGCTTCGGAATCGTATATTATTACATCATTTCTATCAACTAATGTATCTATAATGGAAACCATTCCTTGATAGCCGTAATTTAGTAAAAACACATCTTCTTTTCCGATAAAATCAGCAAGTTCTTCTTCTAATTTTTCGTGCATAGATGTTTGTCCCGACATCATACGTGCTCCCATAGGATAGGCTAATCCCCAGTCTTTTGCTGCTTGTGCATCAACTTTACGAACCTCGGGGTGATTTGCAAGTCCAATATAATTATTTAAACTCCAGTTTAGAACTTCTTTTCCTCTAAATTTCATTCTAGGGGCAATCTCTCCCTCTAATTTTGGAAAAGCAAAATATCCGTGAGCTTCTTTTGCGTATTGACCAAGGGGAGTGTTGTTAATGTCAAGTTTCTCTAATAAGTCTCTCATTTTTGTTAAATTTTAAATATATGCAAAGTTATAGATTTATTGTAATTCGACAAATTTAACTTTTGAAAAGTTTAAAAATATTTAAAAACATAAAAAGTTATGTATTTATTATATAAATTTGTTTTTCAACAAAAAACAGATGATAAAATCGAAGTTACCCTATACAAAAACAAGCATATTTGCAATAATGTCGCAACTTGCAAATGATAATAATGCTATAAATTTATCTCAAGGTTTTCCGGGATTTAATTGCGATAATGAGCTTATCGACTTGGTAAATAAAAATATGAAAAAGGGTTATAATCAATATGCTCCAATGCCCGGAATTATGCCTTTACGCGAGATTATTGCCGAAAAAACTCAAGAACTTTATTCGAGATATTATAATCCCGAAACCGAAATTACAATTACAGCCGGAGCTACTCAAGCTATTTTTACTGCTATTACAACTATTGTTAACGAGGGCGACGAGGTTATTGTTTTTGAACCTGTTTATGATAGTTATGTTCCTGTTATTGAGCTTAACGGGGGAACTCCTATTTTTTTACAATTAAATTCGCAAGATTATTCGATTAATTGGAAAAATGTTGAAAAGTCAATTAATTCTAAAACTAAATTAATAATAATAAATTCGCCTCATAATCCTACAGGCAGTTTGTTGTCGGATAACGATTTAAAAATTCTGTCTAAAATTGTAAAAGATACAAATATTTTAATTTTAAGCGACGAGGTTTACGAACATATTATTTTTGATAATAAAAAACACGAAAGTGTAACAAAATATAAAGAATTAGCTAAAAGAAGTTTTGTAATATCGTCGTTTGGAAAAACTTTTCATACTACAGGTTGGAAAATAGGATATTGTTTAGCTCCGGAGAATTTAATGAAGGAGTTTAGAAAAATTCATCAATTTAATGTTTTTGCTGTCAATACACCCATACAGTATGCCATTGCCGAATATTTAAAACAAAAAGACAAATATTTGGAATTAGGTAATTTTTATCAAGAAAAACGAGATTTTTTTGTAAAAGGATTAGCCGGCTCAAGATTTAAAATAATTCCTTCGTTTGGAACATATTTTCAGTTGTTAGATTATTCAGCAATATCAAAACAAAAAGATTTTAATTTTGCAAAAAAATTAACTGTTGATAATAAAATTGCATCTATACCTGTTTCGGCTTTTTATCACGATAATTACGATGCAAAAGTTTTGCGTTTTTGTTTTGCCAAAACAACCGATATTTTAGAAAAAGCTTTAAATATTTTAGTTAAATTATAATACTAAACTTATTGTAAAATTTAAAAAGCAAACCACTTTTTGTAAATATCGTTAGATTTAAAATTCTTATGATAAAACTCGTTGGTAGTTTTATTGTATATATAATCTTGCTGATATCCTGTTTTCCGCACTTTTTTTAGCAAAAATATTTAATTTTTAATTTGGGTGTCCCAGTGGCGAAGACAGGAGTAATTTTTGTATATTTACAAAATAATTAACTGATATACAAGAGATTAAACCCTAAAAAGTGCCAATAAAAACCGGTATATTACAATAAATTTTGTTTATAAAGTATCGTCGTCCCAAGATATTGTAAAACCCGATGATGATGTGCTTTGTTTTAGCTTTTTTTTATTCTGTTTTACTGTAGAATCGTTTTTAAATAAGCCAAACTCTTTGTTTAAAATTGTTTTTAGGTTTGTTTTTTCGTTTGATAAACTTTGTTTTATGTGTTCTTTAACTTTTTTAGTATCGTATGCTATTTTATAATCGTCGGTTGTTCCTTTTATAGATAAAAATAACGATGTTTTGCCTAATCCGTCGTCCTCAATTACTCCAAACTCTTTATTTTCGGATTTTGCTTTTTGTGCTTTTTTTGTTAAAATGTCAGATAATAAAACTTTAAGATGATAATTTATTTGGTTATTAAAACTATGTTCGCCCGAGAAATTAATATTAAATGCAGAGCTTTGTATTTTCATCTCGGGAATAATTATTTTTTTGTTTTTAATTATTATATCGTTTTTAAGGTCAGAAAATTTTATATCTTTTAATTCCGACAAATCAATAAATTTAGCTAAACTTTCTATTGGTTTAAAATCTTTTAGCTCGCCGTTTTTTATTTGTATTTTACTTGTCGATGTTATTTTGTCCTCGTTTATATTAAATTTATTATCCATATCCGACGAAAAGTCGATATCTGCAATAACTTTTCCTTTTAAATTTTTTTCGGTTAAATAATCTTGTCCAAAATTATTAAACGAGTAAAATAATTTATCGACATTAATATTGTTTAGCATTACCGATGTCTTAATATTAATGTTGTTATTGCTAATTTTTTTTATTCGTCCTGCTCCCGATATATTACCTTGCATTGTGTTAAAACTTAAATCGTTAAATGTAAAGTTTTTGTTATTGTAAGATAAGACTGTTAATATATTGTTAGCCAAAAAATTGTTATATTTAAAATTTTGTATCTTGGTTTTTAATCTAAAGCTTATATTATCAGAAAAAATATTTATTGTTGTTGTGTCGTTATTTGAGTTGTTGTTTGCGGTAAATTTATTTATTAAATTATTTACATCAACATTTTTACATTGCAAAGTTCCGTATATATTTGTTTTGGTATTATCAAAAAATAAATAGTTTATAAAATTTTTAAATGTTCCTTTTATTAAAAAATCATTTTTATCTATAATAAATCTTAAACTGTCTATTTTAAGATTGTTGTTTCTAAAAGACATTTTTGCGTTTACATCTGAAAATACAACATTACTATTAATAAATTGCAGGTTGGTGTTATTTATGTTTATGTTTCCTTGCGATTTTGCATTTTTAAAATCGTCTGATGTTATGTTGTTTATATCTTTTATTTTTCCAAAAAATTTTGCATTTATTTGCAAATTGCCTGATATTTCTTGTATTGTATCTATACTAAAGAAATTATTTATAGCTGTTAAATCGGCTTTTGCGTTAATATCAAACTGCATTTTTGGATTGTTTAGATTTTCGATTAAAAATTTTCCGTTAATTTTATTTTTTCCGAAAAATCCCGAAAACTTGCTTATTTTTAAAAATGTTGTTTGCATATTGTTTTTTTCGCCGTTTGTGTATTTTCCCGTAAAATTAACATCGGTAAATTTTGCTCCTGAGTTTATTTGTTCTATTGTTCCGTTTGTTATTCCAAAGTCGGCTTCGATGTGAGGAATATTGTCGTTGTTTATTTTTCCGTTTATGGCAATGTTAAAATAAAATTCTCCTTGTGAATTAAAATTTTCGGCTTTTTTACGATAATTATTGGGCATAATCGATAAAAACGACTCTATATTAAGGTTTTTTCCATCTATTTTTAAATCAATTGTTTTTGTTTTTAATAAATTAATGTTTCCGTTAACATTAAATTCTAAATTAGATATAAAAAGTTGTCCGTTTTTTATTTTATAAATTTTTCCATCGTTAACATTTAATTTTGTATTTAGCAATATTTGTTTTTGTTTTATGTAGTTAACTTTATCTATTGCAAACTCGTCAACAAAAGCATCTATGCTTGTTTCTACCGTAAAATCGGTATTTTTAAATTCGCCGTTAAGGTTTAGTTTTTTTATTGCAAAGTTTGCCGAAAAATTATTTTGCAGATTTTTTATTCGCAAATTAAAGTTTTTTAAATTAATGTTATTTAAATCTATTTTAATGTTGGTTGTGCCGGTTGTGTCGTTTGTTGTTTTCCAAAAAATAAAATTTTCGGTTCCGTTTTTATTAATCAGTATATTTGTAGTTCCGTTATCTATTTCTACTTTTTTTATGTTGTAATTATCGCCAAAAATATCCATTATATTAAACAATAAATATATTTTTTTTGCAGATATTAAAGTGTCGGAATAATTTTTAAATCCTGTTTTTTTGAATGTTTTATTTGGTTCGGCAAAAACGTCGGTAAACTCAATAGAAGCGTTTGGAAATTTAGATAAAATCGAAAAATTTACTTTTTTTACTTTTATTTTAACAGTTATATTTTTGTTTAATTCGTTTATAAAATAGTTTGTAACCTTATCGTTATAAAAATATCCTATAATAAAAGCGGCAATAATAACAAGAGTAATAATTGTTGCTGTGGATATAAAAAATATTTTAAAAAATTTTTTCATTAAAAACAGGTAAAAATTACGATGTTAAAATTATATTTTTTTTATTAATTATTTAAATTATTTAAGTATTGTTTGTATTTGTTGTTATAATATTTGTTTAGTTTTAGTGTATTATAAAATAATACGTCGTTAAACTCGGTTTTATTTTTATTTTTATCGAAAATATCTTTTGGGTTACTGTATTTTTGGGTTACAGGCTCCTCTGATTTTCGTTTTTTGTCTATGCCTCGTTTAAAGTCTGAGTTTTCGGCTTCGAGTAATCGGGTAACTATTTTATTTTGGCGGTTAATGGTTTGTTGGTTAATGTTTTTATTTATTATATCGTGTTTGTTTTCTTGTATAAGTTTTTTTATCTCGTTAAGCTTTTTTTGCGTTTCGGGGTTTAGTCCGTTATTATTCATTATTGAGTTAATAGCTTGTTCAAATTTTTCTTGATTAGCTAACATTTTTGCAAGTTTTTCGCTCATTCCGTTATTTTTTTGTCCGGGTTTTTGTCCTTGTTTCATTTGGTTAAGCATACTTTGTAATTGTTTTTTTAGCGATTCTTGTTGTTGTCTCATTTTTGACAACGATGGGTTTTGTCCGGGTTTATTACATTGTGAGTTTCCTTTGCATTGTTGTTTCATCTGATTTTGCATTTGTTGTAATATTTCCGACAAAAGCAACGCAAGGTTGTTTGCCGATGTCATTGTTGTTTGTTGTCGGCGGTTTGCCGTTGATATGTTTCGTTGTTCGAGTTCGTCGGTTGTTTCTTGCATATTATATTTTATGGCACTTAGTTCTTTAATAATAGTTGATGATATTTGCGGAACTCTTTTGGATAAAGCAAAAAGAGAATCGTTTATAACCGTAAAACTTTTTTTTAATTGATTTTGTTTATTTACAAGTTTAACATATTGCGGGTCGCGACTGTTTGTATTTTTAAATTTTTTCATTAAATCTTCTTGCATAAGCGAGAAATCGGTAAGATTATCGAGTATATTTCTAAGGTTATCAATATTTTCGCCTGCTTTCATTTGCATTTCTTGACTCATCATGTTTCGCATTTGCGATGCCATTTTTTGCAAATTTTGCGATGTCTTTTTTTGGCTTTTACTTGCTTTACTTATTTTATTATTTTGTAGATTTTGATTTGTTTCGTTAAAATTTTGTTGTATTTCTTGTTTTTGTTGTTCAAAATCGTCAAGTTTCATAGGGTTCTCAAGTTGTTTGTTTTCTTCTTGCAGTTTTTTGTAATCTTCGGTAATTTTTTTAAACTCGGTTTCTTGTTTTTTTTGTTCCAGACTATTTTTTTCAATATCTGATTTGTTTTTTGTTTTTTTTGCAAGATCGGCTTGTTTTTTTGCCAGTTCTTCTAATTTATTTATATTCTCGTTAAGTTGTTTTTCGAGTTTAAGTTGTTTTAACATTTCCAGATTACGGTCGAGTTGTTTCGATAAATCGTCGTAAGATGTATTAAGGTTTTCCGATAGTTTATTTAGTTTATTTTTATCAAATTTTTTCATTAATTCCTCGAGTTCTTGCATCATTTTTTTTATTTCGTCGGAAAGAACATTTTTCATTAATTCCTCAATTTGTTTTTGTTTTTCGATAATATCTTTTTGTTGATTTAAAAACTCGTTTTCGAGATTATTTTTTTCTTTATTTTGTTGCGATATTTTATCGAGTAATTGTTTTAACTCATTTTGTTTTTTTACAATATTCTGCAATTGCTTGGTTTGTTGCCATTTATCGATGTTTTTATTTATTAAATTTTCTTGTAATTTTTCTATATCTTTTTTTATATCATTAATAAGTTTATTAGATTTTTTTATATCGCTTTCTATAGCTTTTTCTTTTTCGTTAGATGCTGTTTCTATTTCTTCTTTCGATGGTTTTCTGTAATTAAATACTGTTGATTTTGTATATTTAGGTCCATTTACGCCATCGTTATCCCAAACTGTAAAATAGTATTCTATTGATTGATTATTTGCCAATAGATTTGCAAAATCAAAAACATAATAAAACTCTTGAGTAATGTTTTTATTTATATCAATATTTATTGTTTTTATGCTATCGGGTTGTTGTTTGTTGTAATAATTAAAAGTAAGTTTTGTTAAACCGTAATCGTCGGAAATATTTCCTTTAAAATAAAATGTATTTAACGACAAGCTGTCTTGTAAAGATTTTACTTTTATAGATGGATATAAATCGGGAATAACATTTATGCGATACGATATTAATTTGCTGTTAGTAAAATTATTATTTTTTGTTTTAATATTATAATCTATTGATTTATAAACTGTTTTGTTTACAGCAAATGTTTTTTCTTTATTTTTTGCAGCTATTTTAATGCTATCGTTTATTACAAGAAACAACGAGTCGGTTTCTGATGTATAAAAATTCCATTTTAAATGCGAGCCTGCCGGAACAGTTATATTTCCGTTATTTTTTATTTCTATATTTTTTTCGCCGGTATATGCAGGTATGTTTGCCGTAAGTGTAAAATCGAGAATAACGGGAGATTCTAAAACCTTTATTTTGTAATTATCGGAACTGTAATTATTTGCAATAAATAAAAAATCTATCGAGTTATTAATATTTTTAAAAGTATATTCGAAATACGAATTTTCTTTTTTTTGCATTAAAAACTTATTATCGTAATACGATATATAAACATTATCGGGCAACACTTTTCCTTTAATCTTAAGTTTTATAGTAAAATCATCGCCACGTTTTACTTTTAAATTGTTGTTTTGCAAAACAAAATCAAAAGGCATATCTGCTTTAAAAAACGTTTTATAATTTATAATGTGTTTTGTGCTGTCGGTTATTATATTTGGCGAATAAAAATAAATAAAAATAAATACTAAAAATACAGGAATTAAAAATTTAAAATATTTATAATTATTTTTTAAATCAATTGCTTTAGTAAACGGAATAGGTTTAAGTTCGTCGATTCTTTTATCGATACTTGCCAATACCAAATCGTTTGAAAAACTTTTGTTTTTTATTTCGGTTTCGAGTTCAATAGTATTTATTAATTTATCTTTTACATTAGAAAAATGTTTTGCTATAATATCCGATGCTTGACGATAATTTATTTGTTTACCTATTTTAAAAAGTTTAAAAAGCGGTATAACAATAAAATAAATACTTGTTAAAACAAAAATCGAGATAGATAAATAAAAAATAATTGTTCGTGTTTTTACCGAAAAATTATTAAAATACTCTAATAAAATTATTGTTAAATAATACGATAAGTAAATAAATAATGCTACTAAAAAACCTCTTATTAATAAGTTCCTATAATATTTCTTAATAAATTTATCAAGTTTAGAATATAATATATTTGATTTGTTTTTTATCATTAATTTTTAGTATATTCCGATAATTATAATAATATAATGTATAACTTACAAAGATATTAAAGATTTTTACAATTTTTTATTTAAAAAAAATACTTAAATAAAAAGTTTATCGTATAAGATAATAAATTTAATTAAAAGTTTGATATTTAAATCTTTTAAATTACTTTTGCAAACTATTTATAAATTTTAAAATTCGAAAAAGTATGCCTGTTAAAATTAGATTAGCCAGACATGGTAGAAAAAGAAACGCTTACTATTATATAGTAGTAGCAGATGGCAGGGCGCCACGTGATGGTAAATACATCGAACGTATTGGAGACTATAATCCAAACACAAACCCCGCAACAATTAACTTAAATTTTGAAAAAGCTTTATCTTGGCTCGAAAAAGGAGCTCAACCAACAGATACAGCTCGTGCTATTTTATCTTACGAGGGTGTTTTGTATAAAAAGCATTTACTTGGAGGTGTAAAAAAAGGAGCTTTTGACGAAGCAACAGCCGAAGAAAAATTTAAAGCGTGGAAACAAGAAAAATTAGCAAAAATACAAGCAAAACGTGATAAACTTGCAAAATCGTTCGAAGAAGCAAATAAAAAACGTCTTGAGGAAGAAGCAAAAGTTAACGAACTTAGAGCTCAAAATATTGCTAAGAAAAATTCTGAATTAGTAGCTAAACTCGAAGCCGAACAAAAGGCAAAAGAAGAAGCCGAGGCTCAAACCGAATCCGAAACTACAGACGAAACAAAAGACGAAAATAAAAAAGACGAAAAAGCAGAATAATGCTAAATGTTGATTAATGAAAAATATCTAATAGGATATATAAAAAACACTCATAACCTTAAAGGCGAGTTAATTTTTAGCATAAAAGATTTTTTTATTAATCAGTTTTATAAAACGGAACAAGTATTTATTGATATAGACAATTTACCTGTTCCGTTTTTTATTGATAATATTAAACCTCACAATAATTTATTTATTGTAAAATTAAACGGTATAGATTCTATAGAAAAAGCATCGGAGTTAGTAGGAGGACATATATCAATAGATAAACAAAAAACAATAATATCTGATAACAATAAAAATTATTTATTAGACGAATTTATTAATTGCAAAGTTTTTAATAGTAAAGGTAATTTAATAGGATACGTATCTGGTTATCACGATTTTGACAAAAACAATTTACTTATAGTAAAAGATAAACACGGAAAAGAAATTTTAATTCCTGCAAATAATAATTTTATAAAATTTACAGATTCCGAAAAAATTATAGTTAATCTTCCCGAAGGATTAATAGATTTAAATTAATATAAAAACTTTCCGGGAAATCGTTTTAAATGTATTTTTTTTATTTCGTTATACAATAGCGTTTTTAAATTATTAATATTTTCCTTATTTTTTGCAGATATAAATATACAATTATTTGATTCCTTTGCCATCCATGTATTTTTTAACTCAGCAAGGCTGTAATTCTCGCGTTTTTTTGGAGTTAAATCGTCGTCGTCTTTTTTTTCGTAAGTAAAAGCATCGATTTTATTAAAAATAACAAAAGTTGGTTTTCCTGTTGCTTTTATATCTGTAATTGTTTTGTTTACTATTTTCATTTGGTCTTCGAAACTTGGGTGCGATATATCTACAATATGCAATAAAATATCGGCTTCTCTAACCTCGTCTAATGTAGATTTAAACGATTCTACTAAATTGTGCGGTAACTTGCGAATAAACCCTACGGTGTCCGATAACAGAAAAGGTAAGTTATTTATAACTATTTTTCTTACTGTTGTATCAAGTGTGGCAAAAAGTTTATCTTCGGCAAAAATACTTGATTTACTAAGCAAATTCATTAATGTTGATTTGCCTACATTTGTATAACCTATTAAAGCAACCCTGACCATCTCGCCCCGATTTTTACGTTGTGTAGCTTTTTGTTTATCTATTTTTACGAGTTGTTCCTTTAGCGACGATATTTTATTACGAATAATTCTACGGTCGGTTTCTATCTCGGTTTCGCCCGGACCACGCAAACCTATACCTCCTTTTTGGCGTTCGAGATGTGTCCACATTCGTGTTAATCGCGGTAAAAGATACTGATATTGTGCTAACTCTACTTGAACTTTTGCATGTGCTGTTTTTGCCCGTTTTGCAAAAATATCTAAAATAAGATTTGTTCTGTCGAGTATTTTTATTTTAAATATATTTTCGATGTTTCTGAGTTGCGAAGGTGTAAGCTCGTCGTCAAAAATAATAACATTAATATTATTTTCGATAACAAAATTTTTAATTTCGTTAATTTTTCCTGAGCCTACAAATGTCTTGGGATTTGGATAATCTAATTTTTGCAAAAAAGATTTAACAGTTACAGCTCCTGCGGTTTTTGCTAAAAATGCCAACTCGTTAATATATTCCTGTGTTGTGGCTAAATCTGATTTATTTTTATAAACAGCAATTAAAATTGCTTGTTCAGATTTTTTGTCGATAAAAGTATTTTTTGGCATTAAAAAATTTATTTAAGAAAATGTCGATTATCGTATAGTGCGTTTTCTATTGTTCTTTTTAATACTTTTTCGGCTTCGTTTATCATATCCATATCTCTTGGAAATGGAGCAGGTAATCGTCCTACTATTTTTTTTGTTTCAGGTCTTAAAGCTCTTACATCGCCCAAAGCTGTTGCCGATGCATATTCAAAAATATTATCGGCCGAAACTTTTTTGCTTAGCAAAATTTGTTTTGATTTTATGTCTATATAATCAATACTTGCAAATATAGTTGCTGTTTTGTGTTGATAAACTTCTATAACTTTACATCGTATTGTTTTATGTTTTGGTTTTTTTATATCGTTACCCAATGAATCTTTCATAACGTTTCCGTGACTATCGAGAACATATTCCCACCCATCGTTAATTTCTTTTGTTTCTTCGTAATGTTTTTCTTTTAATCCTTCGGGAGATACATTTATTCTGTTAATTCGCAAAGAAACTATATAGTCGTAATTTTTATTTTTTAATTTACGAGTATCATAAATAACCCATTGTTGATTTAAACGTGCTGTCCCAATATTTAGTAAATCATCAACAAATCGTTGCGATAATTTAAATCGTGATTTGTTGTCAACTCGCAAATAAGCATAGCTTGTTCCTTTGTTTAAGGCTTTGTTAATAAGTTTATCTACATCTTTGTAATCATTATAATATTGTTTTACACGTTTAAGTTCGTAGTATGCATCGCGGGCAGATTGTTTATCGTTTCGTTCGAGTAATTTTTTTGAGTGTGCATAAAAATATTCGGCGGCTTTTTTCTTAGCTGATATAATTTCTTGGTTATAATCTACAATTTTAAAATTAATTGTTTTTCCGTTAATGTTTAAAGGTAAAACTGTTTTTACTAATGCTTGACGACGTTGCATTGCCGAAAAAGTTGTAAAAACCTCGTCCCAAACATCGGGCTTTCCTTCAAGTTTTAAAAATTTTATTCGTTGGTTATCTCTATCGTTAGCAAGGTCGTAAGCTTTTTTTAGGTTTAATATTTCTTTTTCGTTTGTTGGTTTTTTTCGTAATTTTTTTACTGATTTTTTTATTGCCAAGTCGTATCTACCTTGTTGGATATATTTTTTTGAGCTTGTGCAACTAAAAAGAAATGTTGCTAAAAACAGGAATAAAATAAATTTTTTCATATATTTTATAAATTTTAGTTAATACTTTTTATCAATAAATGTGCCTAATTAATTTTAATTTAATAAATATATAAAAAAAGGCGATTAATCGCCTTTTTTTATAAGTTAATATTTTAAATTTTAATATAATGTAAAATTAATTGGTACTTGAAACGAAACTTTAACAGGCTTACCTCTTTGTTTGCCCGGTGTCCATGCAGGTAACGATTTAATAACTCTAATAGCTTCTTTGTCCAAAGCCGGGTCAACACCTCGTAATAATTTTACATCAGTAACTTTTCCATCTTTTCCTATTACAAATTGCACAAATACTTTTCCGGTTATTCCGTTTTCTTTTGCAATCTCGGGATATTTTGTATGTTGCACTATCCATTTTTGTAGGCCAATATCTCCTCCCGGAAATTTTGGTTTATCTTCGAGAACATAAAAGTTAAAAACTTCTTCGGTTTCTTCCTCTTCTTCTTGAACAACAGGTTCAACTTCTGTCTCTTGGTCGGCTTCTGTTTCTTCTATATCTAGTTCGTCGTCAACCTCAACATCGTCGTTAACAATATTTAATACCTCTACTACTTTTGGAGGTGGTGGAGGTGGCGGTTTAACTTCTTCTTGTCGAGTTATCGGAATAATTTCTTCTTCTACATCGGCATCGCCCAATTCTCCAAGAGAGCTTACTGTTTCGTCGGTTTGTCTCCACTGAAAGGCTGCTAATAGAATAACAAGAACTACAATGTAACCTATTTCAACAAAAATGCCTTTCTTTTTCTCTAAATCGTATTTTGGATTTTTCTTTATTTCCATAATATTTATTTTTCGCTATAAAATTATTAAAAAACTTAATAATAAAAAAATTATTTTAATTAATTTAATTTAAAATCAAAAGGTAAGTAAAAATACATAGCAACAGCTTTACCATTTTGCCTTGCAGGATTCCATTTCGGCGATTTTAATAGAACTCTAATAACTTCTTTTTCTAAATTCTCGTCGGAGTGTTTTGCTACTGTAATATTATTTATTTTACCATATTTATCGACAATAAATTTTAACACAACGGTGCCTTCTATTTGATTTTCTTTACATATCTCGGGATATTTAATATTGTTTACCAAGAACTTATTAAATTGTTCGTATCCGCCTATAAAACTTGCTTTTTCTTCTACCATATATGGTTCAAAAGTATCGGGTTCTTTTTCTGTATCTAAATCAATATCAATAGGAATACTGTCAGTATCGAAACTCTCAACATCGGGGATATCAATATCATCATCTATATCTTTATCGTTATCAACTATTTTTATTTGTTCTACAATTTTTGGTTTTGGAGGCTTTATTTCCTCTTTTCGTCGAGTAATAACCATGTCGGGCTCGTCAAGAGTTGCCAATGTTGTTCCCGAATTTAATATTTGATTATAATTTTTTGTTTTGTAGTTAAACGAAAAAATTAATAATAGTAGAATTATTGATAATCCTATTTTGAAAAAAATTCCTTTTTTGTTTTCGAGATTTGCTTTTTTTGATTTTTTTAATTCCATAAAATATAGTTTTTATATTAAGTATTATGGAAAGCACAAAATTTTAATAACTAAAATTATGCCATAAATTATATTTATGTATATAATAAAAAAACAAAAACATTATTAAAGTTTTGTTGCCATTTAATAAATATGTTATTTTGCAATAATTTATGTGTGGAATATCCGGTATATATAAATTTAACAATAAAATTAACAATAACGATATTGTTAATATAAAGCATTCTATAAATGCTCTAAAGAAACGAGGACCCGATAGTTCCGGTTTTTTTAATTTCAATACTGTTGCTTTGGGACACTCGAGATTATCGGTTATAGATGTCTCTAATAATGCAAATCAACCAATGACCGATAAAACAGGCAGATATACAATAGTATATAATGGAGAGTTTTATAATTATAATGACGAAAGAGAAAAATTAATAAAAAAATACAAATTTGTTTCAAAAAGTGACACAGAAGTTCTTTTATATATGTTTATAGAATACGGCACCGAATTTATTAATAAAGTAAACGGATGTTTTGCGTTGGCAATTTACGATAAACAAAACGACTCTTTATTTTTAACTCGTGATCGTATGGGAATAAAACCTTTATACATATATAACGATACCGAAAGAATTATTTTTGCTTCGGAAATAAAAGCTTTGTTAAAATTTGATATTAAACGAACAATTGACAATACATCGGTATATAATTTTTTTCAATTTAATTATATTCCCGGTCCACAAACAATTTTTAAAAATATAAATAAATTAACGCCGGGGTCTTTTATTTTAATTAGCAAAGAAAAATTTATAAAAAACAGATACTATTCAATCCCCGAGAATAACATAAACTATAAACTATCTTACAACGACGCACAAAAAAAATTAATTAAATTAATTGACGAGTCGGTAAAAAAACGATTAATATCCGATGTTCCTACAGGAACTTTTTTAAGCGGAGGAATAGATAGTTCTATAATTACGGCAACAGCAAGCAAGTTTAAAAAAGATTTAAATACTTTCTCGATAGGTTATGCAGATGAACCGTTTTTTGATGAAACACACTATGCCGAGTTAGTAGCAAAAAAGTTTAAAACAAATCACACAAGTTTTAGGCTTAAAAACAACGATTTGCTAAGTAATTTTTTTGACGTTCTTAATACTTTTGATGAACCTTTTGCCGATAGTTCAACCTTGGTTGTTTATATTTTAAGTAAGCTTGCAAAACAAAAAATTACCGTAGCATTATCAGGCGACGGTGCCGATGAAATTTTTTCGGGATATAATAAGCATTTTGCACATTATAATGCAGATTTAAATAATTTAACAAACAATTTTATTAAAAACACCGAATTTATTTGGAATATATTACCAAAATCAAGAAACGGAAGAATATCTAATCAAATAAGAAAAATACAGAAATACAGCAAAGGTTTAAAGCTTAACGATAAAGAACGATATTGGGCTTGGGCAACAATTAAATCAGAACAGCATGCAAAAAAATTATTACGAGTTGACATAAATAAAAAAGATTATGATCGTCGCAAGCACGAAATAACCGAATTTATCACTACTAACGATTTTAATCAAATATTATTTACCGATACTCACCTTGTTTTACAAAACGATATGCTTACTAAAGTAGATTTAATGTCTATGGCTAATTCGTTAGAAGTAAGAACCCCTTTTCTCGACCATAATATTGTAAATTTTGCTTTTTCTTTACCTGTTAATTACAAAATAAATAAATCAATAAAAAAAAGAATTTTACAAGATGCATATCGTAATATATTACCTAAAGAATTATATAATCGACCCAAACACGGTTTTGAAGTACCATTATTAAAATGG
>JALSQC010000007.1 GCA_026985625.1 Bacteroidales bacterium
AATAATATCTTACAAAAGCACAGCAACCGACGGAGCCGAAGAATTTCATAAAGTATATGCATATCCAAACCCCGTTAAACACGGATATACAGGAGCAATTACAATAAAAGGATTAGTTACAAACTCAAATGTAAAAATTACAGACATATCGGGAAATATTGTTTACGAAACAACAGCACTTGGAGGACAAGCTATATGGTATGGTAAAGATTTATCGGGTAACCGTGTAAATTCGGGAGTTTATATGGCTTTTTGCACCAACGAAGACGGCTCAAAAACATTTGTAACCAAAATATTATTTATAAAATAAAATGTTGCAAAAAACCAAAGCAATAGTATTAAAAACAATAAAATATTCCGACAATAGTGTAATAGCAACAGTTTACTCGCAAAGTTCAGGTAAAATACCAATAATTATAAAATCAATACACACAAAAAAATCAAAAACAAAAATAAATTACTTACAACCATTTTTTATTATAGATATAGAACTATATTATAAAGAAACACGCAATATACAAAAAGCAAAAGAAATAAAACCCAACTATAAATTTAAAACATTACCTTTTGATATAATAAAAAGCTCTATAGCCATATTCTTATCAGAGGTTTTAAATAAATCGATAAAAGAACAAGAACAAAACCAACAACTATATGACTTTATCGAGAAATCAATAGAATTTATTGATATCAGTAAAAATAATATATCAAATTTTCATTTAATTTTTTTAATACATTTAACAAAATATTTAGGATTTTTTCCAACAAATAATTTTAGCGACAAAAACCCGTTTTTTGATTTAGAAAATGCAATATTTATCGACTATAAAAACAATTCAAATCATTTAAACATAAACGAAAGCAAAATTATAAGCAATTTTTTATCGAGTAATTTTAATAATTATATAAACATAAAAATAAGTAAACCAGATAAAAATAAAACATTGCAAAATATTCTAAAATTATACAAAAATCAAATTCCTGAATTTGGAAAAATAAAATCGTTAGAAATAATGCAATCAGTTTTTAACTAAAAAAACATAAAATATCGGCATTGTAATAATGCGTAACAACAAAATAATATAAATACAAATAATATATGCTTTAAAAACAAAAATTAATAATAAAAAATAATTAACATTTTTTATATTTATATCAAATATATCATTAAAAAACATAAAAAAATACATATATTTTTTTTATCTTTGGAGACTTTCAAATTATAATAAAATTAAAACTAAAAATATGGCAAAAGTTAGAGGAGCTATCGTTGTTGACACAGAAAAATGTAAAGGCTGTGAGGTCTGCACAGTAGCCTGTCCAACAAGCGTAATAGCAATGACTAAAGAAGTAAATGGTAAAGGTTACCATTATGCTTACATGGAAAATCCCGAAGCTTGCACCGGCTGCACAAACTGCTCGATAGTTTGTCCGGATGGTGTAATAACAGTTTACAGGGTAAAAATTTAATTATTAACAACAAAAAATTCAAACAAAAATGGGTGAATTAAAATTAATGAAAGGTAACGAAGCCGTAGCAGAAGCAATGATTCGCGAAGGTGTAGACGGTTATTTCGGTTACCCAATAACTCCGCAATCCGAAGTTATAGAATATTTAACAACAGAAGAACCACATAAAAGAACAGGAATGGTTGTTCTCCAAGCCGAGAGCGAATTAGCGGCTATAAATATGCTTTACGGAGCAGCCGGAACAGGAAAAAAAGTAGCAACATCATCATCGAGTCCGGGTATTAGTTTAAAACAAGAAGGAATATCTTATATTGCAGGTTCAGAACTACCTTGCGTTATTATAAATGTTGTTCGTGGAGGACCCGGTTTAGGAACAATACAACCATCACAAGCCGATTATTTTCAGGCAACAAAAGGTGGCGGACATGGCGACTATCACTTATACGTTTTGGCACCATCATCGGTTCAAGAAATGGCAGATTTTGTAGAAGACGCTTTTGAAATGGCATTTAAATACCGAACACCGGTTATGATTTTATCAGACGGAGTTATTGGTCAAATGATGGAAAAAGTAGAACTTAAACCACAAAAAAAACGTTTAACCGATGCCGAAGTTATTAAAAAATATGGCTCGTGGGCAACAGTAGGTAGAGTAGGAGGCAGAGAGAGAAACATTATAACATCTCTAGACTTGGATTCCCATAAAATGGAAGCTCACAATATACATCTTCAATCAAAATACGAACAAATGAAAAAAGAAGATGTGCGTTACGAAGAACTACAAACCGAAGATGCCGAATATATTATAGTTGCATACGGTTCAAGTGCAAGAATATCACAAAAAGTTATTCAATTAGCTCGTAAAGACGGAATAAAATTAGGAGTTCTACGACCAATAACCCTATTCCCGTTTCCCGAAAAACCAATTCAAGAACTTGCAAAAAGAGTTAAAGGATTTTTAGCAGTAGAAATGAGTGCAGGACAAATGGTTGAAGATGTAAAACTAGCAGTTAACGGAAAAGTAAAAGTAGAGCATTATGGTAGAAACGGAGGTATTGTGCCAACTCCGGGCGAAGTTTACGAAGCTCTTAAACAAAAAATAATAGGAGGTTAATCATGGAAATAAAAGATATAATAAAACCCGAAAATTTAGTTTATCAAAAAACTAAAATGATGACCGACAATACATTGTCGTATTGTCCGGGATGTGGACACGGAACCACACACAGATTAGTAATGGAAGTTGTAGAAGAACTCGGAATTGTTGAGGATACAATAGGAATAGCCCCTGTTGGTTGCTCGGTATTAGCTTATGAGTTTATGAATGTAGATATGACTCAAGCAGCACACGGAAGAGCACCTGCCGTAGCTACAGGAATTATTAGAACATGGCCCGATAAAATAGTATTTACTTACCAAGGCGATGGCGATTTAGCAGCTATAGGTACATCAGAAACTATACATGCATGTAATAGAGGCGAAAATATAGTAATTATTTTTGTAAATAACGGAATTTACGGAATGACAGGTGGACAAATGGCACCAACAACATTGCCAGGAATGAAATCATCAACAACACCATACGGTAGAGACGTTGCTCTAATGGGTAATCCGTTAAAAATTACAGAACTTGTAGCTCAGTTACCCGGAACATATTTTGTTACCCGTCATGCAGTTCATTCTCCTGCACATGTAAGAAAAACAAAAAAAGCTATTAAAAAAGCTTTTCAAAATGTAATTGATAAAAAAGGAACACAATTTATCGAAGTTGTATCAAATTGTAACTCGGGTTGGAAAATGACACCCGTTAAATCAAACGAATGGATGGTTGAAAATATGTTCCCGTTTTATCCTTTAGGAGATATGAAAGTTGACGGTAAAATAGTTAAAGATTTACATTAAAAATTTTGAAATTATGACAGAAGAAATTATTATAGCAGGTTTTGGAGGACAAGGTGTTTTATCTATGGGTAAAATTCTTGCTTATTCCGGAATTATGCAAGACCAAGAAGTAAGTTGGATGCCATCTTACGGTCCCGAGATGCGAGGAGGTACAGCAAATGTAACAGTTATCCTTAGCGACGAAAGAATTAGTTCGCCAATTTTAACCGAATTTGACACAGCAATTATCCTTAATCAACAATCTATGGATAAATTTGAAAAAGGTGTTAAAAAAGGAGGACTTTTATTATACGATCCTAATGGTATAATACATCACCCAACACGTACCGATATTGATATTTATACTATAAATGGAGCAGAGTTGGCTGCAGAAATGGGTAACCCTAAAATATTTAATATGATTGTTTTAGGTGCTTTTTTAAAAATTAAACCTATAGTTAAACTCGACAATGTTATTAAAGGATTAAAAAAATCATTACCCGAACGGTATCATAATCTTATTCCTTTAAACCAAAGTGCTATTGAAAAAGGTATGCAAATGGTTAAAGCTAAATAAGCAGTTATTTGTAATATTTAAAAATAAAAAAGAAGATGCTAAAAAGGCATCTTCTTTTTTTATAATTAATTTTTTAATTCTTTGTTATAATAATCTTTTAGGACAAATAGAGCTGTAATAAAAAAAGGAATTAAAGGAATACGATATCTTACCAATGCCCCAAAATTTGCAGTGGTTAGTCCTATAATAAAAGCAAAACTTACAGAGAAAATAATTGAAAATAAAACAACAGGATTGTCTAAAATAATTTTTATTGAGTATTTAAAACTTTTGAGTATCCAAACGGTTAAAAATTTTATAAATATTTGTAACGATAATAATAAAATAAAAAGAGTTTCAAATCCTGATAGTAAAGTTACGGGCGAGTGAAACGATTCCCACAAAAAAGGCCTGTATATTCCGGCAATTACGGCAGGAAATGTTTTAGATAATACACCGTTAACGGTGGGGTCGAAATATCCTATATCAAACGAGTTTCCTCCGTAATATTCTTTTTTTAAGTCGTCTTGTGTTATATATGCTTTTTCTATAACTTTATCTATTGATGAGTATGCTCCTCCTATTGTCTGGCTTAAGGTTAATACTATATAACTGCCAAAACTCATAACTATAATTAAAACAATAGGTAATATTATAATTCTTAAGATAGTATTTTTAATATTTTTTATTTGCCAGTATGTAAAAACTATTATTAGTCCTGCAAAAAGAGCAAAAAATATGTATGGCTTTATAGATATTAAAACATAAACACTAATAATAATTAAAATTAAATTAAATAAAATCTTTTTTTTGTAAATGATAATATTAAAAAAAGAGTAAACTATCCAAGCTGTTGCTGATAAGGTAAACGAGTCTTTTAAAATTCCCGAACCCCAAAAAATTACCGATGGCATAAATAAAATAGCTATTGCAATATGTTTTTGTTTTATATTATTAAAAATTTTATTAAAAACCCTAAATAATTTCCATAGCCCCCAATATGTTATTACCGATACGATTATGCTTGACAGTATAAATTTACGTAATCCTAATATTAAAAAAACCGAAGTAAATCTTACTACTGTAAATGACTGAGGGTCAGAATAATACCAAGGGTATCCTGTGTTAGAATCAAATGCAGAATAGTTTTCGGGGGTTAAATGTCCGGTAAGTATCGATAAATACGAGTGAAAATCTTTATACATAAGATTATTTAATGCTTTTGCACTAATATAATATCCTATTGTATCACCTCCACCGTAATAATAATTGTATATTAAGCAAAAGAAAATACTGCCGAATACAGATGCAAATAATCCTTTTATATAATATTTAAATTCGGGATGTTCATTTATATTTTTGTCTTTTATAAAGCGGGCAATAAAATAAATTATTACCAAGTAAAAAGGTAATAAAATATAATCCCATATATCTATATAGTTTGTCAAAGTTTAGTTTTTTGCAAATTCGGTATCTACAAGTTTATATAATTTATCGGAACGTCGAACAATTTTGTTTATTTTAATCGAGAATTTATCTCCTTTTTTTATTTGATTAACAGATTTTCGGTTAAGTTGAATTTCTTTTACTTTTGTCTCTATTACTCCGGTTGTTGGTCCGGTAATTATTATATTATCGCCTACTTTTAGACTTTCGCTCTCGGCATAAAATTCTGCAACATTTATATTTTTAAAATAGTTAGTTCCTTTTCCTATATATAATTTACGTTTTGTTGCTTTTGACCCGTAAACATTGCTCCATTCGCCAAGTTTGCGTCCCAAATAATAGCCGTCCCAAAATCCGCGATTAAAAACAGTTTTTAGATTATCCTCTAATAATTTTGCTGTTTTTACCGAAAACTCGTTGTTTATATACATATCAATTGCTTTGTTGTATGTTTCGCAGACTGTTTTAACATACTCGGGAGGACGGCCTCGTCCTTCGATTTTAAGAACCGATACTCCTGCGTCAAGAATTTTATCTATAAACGTTATTGTGCATAAGTCTTTTGCCGACATTATATATTCGTTGTCAACCTCTAACTCAAAACCGCTTTCTTTTTCGGTTACGGTATAAGGTTTGCGACAAGTTTGTAAGCAAGCTCCTCTGTTTGCCGACGAGTTTTGCTCGTGTAAACTTAAATAACATTTTCCGGATATTGCCATACATAATGCTCCGTGTGCAAAAATTTCGATACGTATAAGTTTCCCCGATGGTCCTTTAATTTGTTCTTTTTTTATTGTATCGGTAATATATTTTACTTGTTTTAGACTAAGTTCGCGAGCTAATACTATTACATCGGCAAAATGCGAGTAAAATTTAAGTGTTTCTATATTGCTGACATTTACTTGTGTTGATATGTGTATCTCGATATTTTTTTGCGATGCATAATTTATTGCTGCTTGATCTGATACAATAACTGCTGTTACTCCGTTTTCTTTTGCTATGTCTATAATTTTTTTCATTAAAAACAAATCGTGGTCGTAAAGTATTGTATTAACCGTAAGATATGTTTTTACATTGTTATCGTTTGATATTGATATTATTTTTTTTAAATCGTCGGTACTAAAATTATTAGATGAGTTTGCTCGCATATTTAGTTGTTCTATGCCAAAATAAACCGAGTCGGCTTTTGCGTTTATTGCTGCCATTAGCGATTCAAAAGAGCCTACCGGAGCCATTAGTTCTAAGTCTTTTCTTAAAATAGTCATTGTTTATGTGTGGTTAATTCGTTATTTATATAGTCTATAATATCGTTATTAACAATATTGTTCATACATTTAAAATGTTTTTTAGGACATTTGCTAAATCCTATTTTTGAACAAGGTCTGCATTTTAAATCCGTAACTTCAAATATTTTTGATTTATCTCCAGCAAGATACGGATACATTCCAAACTCGGGAATGGTATTGCCCCAAACCGATATAATATTTTTTTTAAAAGCTGCAGCAATGTGCATTAATCCTGTATCGTTAGATATTACATAGTGAGCTTGTTTTATTATCGATGCCGATTGATTTATGTTAAATTCTCCACACGAGTTATAAATTGTTGCTTTACTGTTGTTTTTTATAAAATTTCCGGTATCGGCATCTTCTTTTCCTCCTAATAATATAACTGGCAAATTAATATTATTGCATAAATCTATAATTTTTTGTTTAGGTATTTGTTTGGTATAATGTTTTGCTCCTATTACAAAAGCAACATATTTGTTATTTTTAAAATTAAATTTTGATACATCAACATTATCTTTATCGGGTATAAAAAAATCTAATCCTTTATTATCGTTTTTTACATCAAAAAGTTTTAATGTATTAAGATATCTATCTACAATATGTATATCGGGAAGATTATTTTTTTTAAAATTAACAAGTATCCATTTCTCTTTGTTTAATTTGTCAAAAGCAAAAGATACGAGTTTTAAAGCCGATTTTATTCTATACGTTCTTAAATTGTGATGTAAATCAATAATATAATCGAAAAACTCATCTCGCAATTCGTTAATTGTATCTTTTAAAGATGGTTTTAAAGTATGTATTTTGTCGATATAAGGATTGTTTTCTACTAACGATAAATATTGTGGCTTTGTTAAAAAATGTATTTCGGAGTTTTTAATTTGATTTTTTAAAATGCGAACAACAGGACTTGTTAAAACAATATCTCCTATGGAACTAAATCGTATTATTAAAAATTTTACCATTAACGAGCTTTATAAGTTGTGTAATGAATTTCTTTATTGTTATTGCAAACCCAAAAAGTATCTTTTTCTAAACGCAAAATAGTATAAATTTCCGATGTATCGCGTGTATGTATTTTATATTTTATTTTTATTTGTTTTTTGTGATTGTAAAACTCCCAACTTCCTTTATATGTTGTTGGTTTGTTTAAATACATTATTGTTCTTGTAAATTTCATTTGTTTGTCAAAATAATCAGTCCAATTGTCATACTCGGAATATTTAATTTCGTTTGTTTTATAGTTTAAAACCGATTGGTAAGACCATTTATTAGAAACTCTTGTTTTTTTTGTCGATAAACTAAATTTAGGACCATCTTCGTATTTTGCACACGACAGAATAAAAAATATTAATATAAAAATTAAAATCGTATTTGTTTTTAATTTTATCAAAATTTAAAAATTTTTACAAATTTATATCAATTAAACGAAATCTTTAATAAATAAACATTTGTTTTATCTTATTTTATTAATTTTATCGAAAAAAAATATTTTATGCAACTCGATAGCTTAAATTTAGTAAACTTTAAGAATTTTAATCAGCTTGAGATAAATAATTTATTAAAAATAAATTGTTTTGTTGGAAAAAATGGCGAGGGAAAAACAAATTTACTCGATGCTATTTATTATTTATCGTTTACAAAAAGTTATTTTAACACTATCGACTCGGAAAATATAAAATATAATAACGATTTTTTTGTGTTGCAGGGCAAATATAAAAATTCCGACGAAATTATTGATGTTTACTGTGGTGTAAAACCGGGACATAAAAAAAAGTTTACATTAAATAAAAAAACATATAAAAAATTATCGGATCATATAGGACTTATTCCTCTTGTAATAATTACACCTTCAGATATTAATTTAATTATAGGAGGTAGTGCTGTCCGTCGAAAATTTATCGACGGTGTAATATCGCAGTTCGATAAAGAATATCTTAATGCATTATTAAAATATAATAGAGTTATTGAGCATCGTAATAAATTGTTAAAGCAATTTGCAAAAAATAATATTTTCGATAAAGACAGTATATCGGTCTGGGACGAACAATTAATAAATTACGGAAACAAAATATATAAAAAACGAACCGATTTTATACAAAAATTAATACCTGTTTTTCAAAAATTTTATTCTTTTATCTCGGACGATAACGAGAGAGTGGAACTTTTTTATAAATCGCAATTAACCGAAGCGGATTTTAAAAGTTTATTACAAAAAAATATTAGTAAAGACACTATATTACAATACACATCGGTAGGAATACATAAGGACGATTTGATTCTTACGCTTGAAGGAAGACAAATTAAAAAAATTGGTTCGCAAGGACAAAAAAAAACATATTTTCTTTCGTTAAAATTAGCACAGTTCGAGTTTATAAAACAAATATGTGGATTTAAACCTTTGTTACTTTTTGACGATGTCTTTGATAAATTAGATGCCGACAGAGTATCGCAACTTATAAAATTAGTGTCGGATAATAATTTTGGACAAATATTTATTACCGATACAAGTATCGACCGCTTGCAAAAAATACTGTTAGATATAGATATACCAAGTAAAATATATGAATTATATAACCAGACAATAACATTAAAAAATAAATAATTATGTTAAAAGCATTATTAAAAAATTCGTCACCAGTAATAAGGTTAATAGTAACATTAACAGTTATAGTTATATCGCTTCTGGTTTTTGTTATTATAGGACTAATTTTTGGTTTCGTCATTTTTAAAACAAACATACTAAACCCGGAACTTTTAACTAACTACGACAATCCTTTGTCTGTTCACGTTTTAAAATATTTTCAGATAGTTCAATCTATAGGCTTGTTTGTAGTTCCTCCATTTATTTTGGGTTATTTGTTTACAGGTAAAAGTTTCGATTTTTTAAAATTAAATAACTTGGCAAAACCTTTGTCGTTTATACTTGTTCCGTTACTTATAATATCGTCTGTTCCGTTAATAAATTTTTTGGCAGATATTAATTCGCATTTGGTTTTACCTGATTTTATGTCGGGTATAGAGCAATGGATGAAAAGTTCAGAAGAAAATGCGGCAAAAATTACAAAAATATTTCTTTCGGCAAACGGATTTGGCGGACTTATGCTAAATGTTTTTATGATAGCTTTAATTCCTGCTGTTGGCGAAGAGCTATTATTTAGAGGTGTTTTGCAAAATATTTTTGTTAAATGGACAAAAAATATACATTGGGGAATTTTTATTGCAGCTTTTGTTTTTAGTTTTATACATTTTCAGTTCTATGGATTTTTGCCACGTATATTTCTCGGAATAATTTTCGGTTATCTGTATTTCTGGAGCAAGTCGCTTTGGCTGTCAATGTTAGGTCATTTTATTAATAACGGATTTGCTGTTGTTGTCTCGTATTTTGCAAGCGACCAAATGATGGGAGATAAAATAGATACTATAGGAACAACTCAACAAACAATTATTTTTACAATATTAAGCACAATAATTACTTTTGGAATTTTTTATATTATTTATAAAAAAGAAAAAGGTAGGCTGTAATCAACCAAGTTTTTGTTAGTTTCCTTTATTTTATCAGGTTTATTATTATTTTTTTGTATAAAAAATTACGCCGTATTTTATTAAATTAGCTTCTTTTTCGGCGTTTCCCGTATTACTAAAATAATGGTTAATTTCGTCCCAAATAAGTTTTATAATTTTATTTGCTTCGTCTCGTTTCGATGCTAAAATACTTAAAAATCTTGCCGAATCGTCTTTTAACTTTTTTTGTATATTATATTCTTGGACAAAATTCTCAAAATAAACTCTAACAATACCAAACGTTGGATTTGTAACAGGTTTTAATCCCAGTGATACACGTTTAGACTCGCCTTCGATAATTTTATTTCCCCAAAAAAATATTTTATCCTCCGATGTTAAAACAGGAACTTTATTTGAGTTTAAGTTAAAAAAATCTAACGAACTTTTTGGTAACTCACCACGTTCGATAGCCATTTTTAAAACTTTAATAAAATGCAGAATATATAATCGGGCTTTATTTAATTTAGGTAAATAATTGTTTTTATTATTTTCAACTTGTTTTTTATAAGATGTTTGATATTCTATATACGATTTTTCAAAACTTGGTAAAAATAATCGTAATTTATTAAATGTTTTTTGTGAAAAAGCTAAGTCAATTGGCGATAAGTTAACACCCATATCGTATGCTTTTTTTAAAGCATTTAAACGAGATAAATCTGTATTTGGTAATCTGCGATACGCCATTAATTAATATGCTTGTTACAAAGCTATTTGTTTTTTTTAATAAACAATAACTCGTAAAACATAAATATTAACAAATTAATGTTAATTGTATAATGTAAAAAAAAAGTGATATTTAATACTTGCGGTTAATTATTTCCGAATAAATAATAGCTTTTCTAATATCAAACTCGTCGCCAAAATATTGTTCAAAAAAGTTTTGTTCGTGCTTATTGTTAGTATCAAAAACAATAGGAGTGTCGGGAATTAAATCTATATTAGGGTCTGTTGCAATTTTGTCGTAATCAATAACTTCTTTATTAATACTGTCTTTTATTAAAAAATCAGATTTATTACTAACGTTACTAACGGTAGTAGATTTTTTTTTATGTAGAAATTCTGCTTTCATATCGTTTATAAGCTTTTCGGTATCTGCAAATGTTAAATTTTCAGTTTTAGTATTGTTTATTAAATGTTTTTTCTTATCGTTTAATTCATTTCTTTTTTTTGATTTAACAATAAAAACAATGACTAAAGCCGCAATATAAAGTAATACCTGTAAAAAGCCCATAATTTTTTTAATAAAAAATAAAGTTACATAAAAATAATTAAACTAACAAAATTTTTGCTATTTTACTGTATGCTAAGCAACTTTTTAAAGTTTGTAACGTTTAATTATATATGCATCTTTTTAAAAGAAACATAACATTACAAATTATTATTACATTAATTATATTCTCGTTTGCTTGTAATAACAATAAAAATAATATAAACAAAAAATACAATATTACAGTAAGAGATTATCACGAAATAAAAAAATCAAAAAAACTTGTAGTTGTTACAAACACAAACTCAACCGACTATTTTATTTATAGAGGTCAGCCAATGGGTTTTCAGTTAGAGCTTATGCAGATTTTTGCTAAAGAGTTAAATGTCGATTTAGAAATTATTGCCCAAAATAATTTATCGCGATGTTTTAATATGCTCGATAATGATAGTTGCGATATTATTGCTATAGGATTAACAATTACAAAAGACCGCAGTGCAAAATTTAATTTTACAAAACCTTATGGTTTTACAAATCAAGTTCTTGTTCAGCGAAAACCTGATAATTGGCAGGAACTTTCAAAAAAAGACTTAGAAACAAAACTAATACGAAATCAGTTAGACTTAGCAAAAAAAACAATATACGTTCAGCAAAATTCATCTTTTGTCGATAGATTAAAAAGTTTATCACAAGAAATAGGCGATACAATATACATTAAACAAAAAAATTTAGAAACCGAAGAACTTATAAAACAAGTTGCAAATAAAAAAATTAATTATACAGTTTGCGACGATTATGTAGGATTAGTTAATAAAACATATTATCCGCAAATCGATGTATCTACAAAGATTAGTTTTCCTCAAAAATTAGCTTGGGCTGTTAATAAGCAATCCGATACCTTGTTAAATATATTAAACGATTGGATTGTTGAGTTTAAAAAAACACGAAAATTTAAAAACATTTATAATAAATATTTCAAAAATCCTAAGTCGGCAAATATATTTAACAGCAATTATTACTTTATGGAAACAGGACAAATATCTCCATACGATAAATATTTTAAAAAATATGCAAAAAAAATACATTGGGATTGGCGTTTAATAGCATCTATTGCTTATCAAGAATCTCATTTTAATAACAGTGTAAAATCGTGGGCAGGAGCATTCGGAGTTATGCAACTTATGCCGGTTACAGCCGAAAAATTTAACGTCGATACAAACTCGTCGCCGGTAGATAATATACGAGCAGGAATCGAATATTTAAAATATATCGACAAACAACTACCAAAAGAAATAAGCGATACTACCGAACGTAAAAAATTTATTATAGCATCGTATAACTCGGGATTAGGGCATGTGCTTGACGCCAGGAGGTTAGCCGAAAAGTTTAATAAAAATCCCAATATCTGGGATAATAATGTAGATATTTATATGATAAAAAAATCAAATTCTAAATATTATCTCGACCCTGTTGTAAAATATGGATATTGCAGAGGTAGCGAGACTGTTAATTATGTATTGGAAATATTCTCGCGTTACGAACATTATAAAAACATAAAAACAAAAACCGAATAGTTCTAATTTTATATTTAAATCAAAATCGTAAACAAAAAAATATTATCTTTGATAATAAGATAATAATACTAAAATGCAAGATATAAATAAACTTAAAACAATCGCAAAAAATATTCGCAAAGATGTATTAACAAGCATTGCAGAAGCAGGCTCAGGACACACAGGAGGATCTTTAGGGTTAGCCGATGTTTTTACAAGCTTATATTTCGATATATTAAACCACAAACCAAACAATCCCAATTGGGAGGACAGAGACCGCCTTATATTATCAATAGGACATGTTGCACCGGTTTTGTATGCAAGTCTTGCAAATGCAGGATATTTTAATAAAGACGAACTTTTAACACTAAGAAAATTAGGCTCCAGACTACAAGGACACCCCGGTAAAAATCACGGATTACCGGGCATAGAACTATCGGCAGGCTCGTTAGGGCAAGGTTTGTCGGTTTCGGTAGGATTAGCATTATCGGCAAAAATAGATAATAAATCGTGGAAAGTTTATACAATTCTCGGAGACGGCGAACTGCAAGAAGGTTCTGTTTGGGAAGCAGCTATGAGTGCGGCACACCATAAACTAAATAATATTATAGCTTTAATCGATAGAAATAACTTGCAAATCGACGGACCAACAAATAAAGTAATGACAATTGAACCTCTTTACGACAAATGGAAATCTTTTGGGTGGAATGTTCTAAAATGTAACGGAAATAATATACTCGAAATTATTAACACCTATAAACAAGCACAAAAAGAAAAAACAAAACCAACAGTAATTATCGCTAAAACTGTTATGGGAAAAGGTGTCCCCGATATTGAAAATAATTATGAGTGGCACGGAAAAGCACCAACAAAAAATCAACTTAAATTGTTTATAAAAAATTTGTATTAAACTTTTTTAAACAAAATTTTTACATATTTTTGTTTTACTATGTGGGATTTATCCTGCAAAAATTAATTATTTAATAATAAACTAATTACATAATTTAATTAATGAATTTAGACAAATATATTAACGACTTATTATTTTTTTACGATTTGGTTATTATTCCCGATTTTGGAGGTTTTGTAGCAAATTATCAAGCAGCAAAAATAAATAAAACAAACTTTGAGCCTGCAAAAAAAACTGTTATGTTTAATTCCGATTTAAAAAATAACGATGGTTTACTTTTAAGTTCAATAATTAATTACGAAAAAATATCACAAGAACAAGCAAAAGCCAAAATAGATAATTTTGTAAAAACAACAAAAGCAAACCTAAACTCCGGAAAATTAGTTTATTTAAAAAATATAGGATTCTTAAAAAAAACAAAAAATAATTTAATTTTTGAACCCGATATAAAATCTAACTTTTTGTTAGATAATTTTGGATTAGAAAAATTTAATTCGCCGTTAATCGAAAATCAATTACAAAAAACCATACAAACACAAACAAACACAAACTATATTATAAACAACCGAAGAATAAAACAACTTGCCGTAGGCATTCCGTTAGCACTATTACTCACATTAATACCTTACAAATCTAATTTAGTAAAAAACCTAAGTTCGTTTAACGTTTTTCAAACATATTCAAAAATCGACAAAGCAATACCTTACGATTCTATAACAATTAATCCAAAATCAATAGATAAAACAGTTGACAAAATAACATCAAACAAATCAGCATTATTTTTTGCCGAAAATAAAAAAAACATTACAACAAATAAAAACAATAAAACCGTTAAAAAAACTAAGAAACTTGAGAAAACAACAATAAAAACAACAGACACAAAAAACACTCTTAAAAAATATCAATTAATATCAGGTAGTTTTAAAGACAAAAACAACGCACAAAAACGATTAAAAAAATTACAAAAAAAAGGACTAAACCCAATACTCGATAAAAGAAAAAATCGTTATAGAATTATAGCAAGTTCTTTTGATTCAAAATCGCAAGCTAAAGAAAAATCAAAAGAATTAAAATTAAAAAAAATATCTTGTTGGATTTATACGGCAAAATAAATTCTACATCTAATTTTTTATTAATAAATTTTTTTGATATTTTTATATAATAAATATTTTATCATTAAAACTTTATGCAAAAAGTTACAATCGACTTTCCCAAAATTGAGCAAGACAATAAACTTGTTACCTTGGCAAATACGGCATATAAAAAAATAATTACAAAAACAGGCGAAGGTAGCAATTTTTTAGGTTGGGTAGATTTGCCTTTAAAAACAGAAAAAAATTCTTTAAAAGAAATACAAAACACAGCAACCGATTTTAAAAAAAACAAAGATTTTATTGTAGTAGTAGGAATAGGAGGGTCGTATTTAGGGGCAAAAGCAATAATAGATGCATTGTCCGATAATTTCTCGAATTTAAAACAAGAAAAAACAACAAAAATAATTTTTGCAGGACAAAACTTAAACCCCGATTATTTATCGGACTTAATAAACCTTTTAAAAAACAAATCATTTGGTATAGTTGTAATATCAAAATCAGGAACAACAACAGAGCCAGCAATAGCATTTAGATTACTATACAATTTATTAAAACAAAAGTATAATAAAATAGAAATTAAAAACCGTATTATTGCAATAACCGATAAAGAAAAAGGTTCGTTAAGAGAATTGGCAAATCAAGAAAACTTTAAAACATTTATTATTCCTGACGATATAGGAGGACGATTCTCAGTATTAACACCTGTTGGCTTACTTCCGATATCTTTAGCGGGATTTGATATATTTAAAATTATTGATGGAGCAAAAAATATTGCAACCGAACTATTAAATAATACACAAAGTGCAGCAGTTAAATACGCACAAATACGAAATTATTTATACAATAACGGAAAAACCGTAGAGATACTTGTTAATTATAATCCAAAATTAAACTCATTTGCCGAATGGTGGAAACAATTATTTGGCGAGAGCGAAGGTAAAAACCAAAAAGGAATATTTCCTGCGTCGGTTATATTTACAACCGACTTGCACTCATTAGGACAATACATACAAGACGGAAAAAAACAGATATTCGAAACAATTATATCAATAGAAAAACCAAATAACGATATTACAATACCAAAAAACAAAAAAGATTCAGATAATTTAAACTATTTAAGCGAAAAAAAAATTAGTTATATAAATAAAATGGCAGAGCTGGGAACATACACAGCACATAAAAACGGAGAAATACCAATTATAAAAATAAATATACCACAAATTAACGAGTATAACATAGGACAACTAATATATTTTTTTGAGTTTTCGTGTGCCATATCAGCTTATATGTTAGGAGTTAATCCGTTTAATCAACCCGGAGTTGAAGAATACAAAAAAAATATGTTTAAACTTTTAAATAAACCCGGATTCTAAAATTGAAAACAAATATTAAAGATTTAACAGAAATACCGGAAATTTGTCCGGTAACAGGATTAAAATATAAAACTAATCCCGATTGGAGTTATTATAGCAATAACTACGCTTTAAATGTAGGTTTATTAGGCGATAAAATTATACTTCCTTACGAGGCTGGAAACGTTAACCTTGAAACAACAAAAATATATTGCGATAAAGTACAAAAACTTATCGACGATAACAACCTTATGGAAAAAGGATTTATTGTAATCGAAGATTATACGTTTATACGAAGCATTGATAACAGTGGCAAAGATTATTTTATAAATTTTTTTCAAACCAAACAACCATCAATAAAAGCTTTATATTTTATAGGAGTATCAAAATTAATAAAACTCACAATTAATATAATACGACACCTGCCAATAATAAAATCAGAAATAAAAGTTTTTCCTACAATAGAAGATGCCAAAATAGCAGCATTTAAAAAATTAGATATTAAACTTAATAAAGTTAATAACTTTAATATTATTAAAGATGATTTTAGCGTTAGTCTTAGCATATACAACAAAAAAACCGTTTACAGTAAATTAACAGGATTTGTTACCGAAGAATATTTGCCCGAGGTTTATCAAAAATTAGAAACAATACTTAAACTTATAAATGCAAAAAAAGGACATTACAGAATAGTAGATTATACCGATTTTAACGGAGGATCTGATAAAGCACGCAGAAAATATTTGCAACAAATATTAAAACTAAACAAAACATATCCTACTATAGCATATATCATTATAGGAGTATCAAAAACCATAAAAACAATTATGTTGGTATCAAAACCTTTAGTGCCTTTTGATATTTTTTTTGTAGATTCGTTAGAACAAGCATACGAAAAAATTAAACAACTTGACAAAAAATCAGATTTAAACAAAAAAATAAAACCAAAAAAAATAAGATTATACCTGAACGAAATACTCGAAGCATTTAACGAAACAAGCAATATCGATTTTTTAGAAACAAAAGTAAATATATCAGAGGATAACCCATATATAGATATTTATAATTCATACGAAATTATTAAACGCGATTTTAATTTTATACTTAACGAAAACGAAAAATTATCAAAAAAAATAGATAATATATCAAAAACAATAATACAAAACAGCAATAGCGATTACGAGAATTTAAAAATTATTTTAGCTAAATTAAACGAAATTATTAACATAATATCAGTAAATACACAATTAATATTCGAACAAGACGGAGTGCCTTATTCTACATTAAAACTATTAAATAAAATATTACAAAAAACAACATATTTAAGCTCAGCATTAAACGATTTATCAGTTTTAAATTTTGTCCCCATTATAAAAGATAAAACAAGTATAAAAAATATTTTTAACGATATTAAAGAAACATTTTATAACATTAATACAACCTACGATATTAATTTTATAAATAATAAGAATTATGATTCAGACATTGTTATAAATGATAGTATGGTAAAACAAATAATCATTAATATTTTGTCGAGCATTATAAACAAAAAACCAACAAACAATATAAATATTAGCTACAATATTATTAATAACAATATAGAATTTAATATTAAAACAACAGATAAATTATTTACAAACGAACAAATATTAAAATTTAATAAACAAAATAACATTAACGATATTAATTTAACTATAGCAAAAAATATAGCCAAAAAAAATAATACCGAGATAATAATATTACCCGGTAACGATACTAATTTCTTTTTTACAACCGATATATAAAAAATATTTGATTTTTACCTACATTTATATAATTTTACACTATCCTAAAACTAAAAAAATAAATGAAAGATTTAATAATTGCTATTGACGGATTCTCGTCGTGTGGGAAAAGTACACTTGCTAAAGATTTAGCTAAACATTTAAATTATCGATATATAGACACAGGAGCAATGTATAGAGCAATAACATTTTTTTGCTTACAAAATAATTTAATTAATAACAAAACAGTTAACCAAGAAAAACTAAAAGCAGAACTTAAAAACATAAATATAGACTTTAGATTTAACAATAAAACAAACCAAAACGAAATAATATTAAATAATAAAAACATCGAAAAACAAATTAGAGGAATAAAAGTATCAAACAACGTAAGCATAATTAGTAAAATTAAATTTGTTCGGCAATTTTTAGTTAAACAACAACGAAAAATGGGCGAAAACAAACGAATTGTTATGGACGGGCGAGATATTGGCACCATAGTTTTTCCTAACGCCGATTTAAAAATATTTATGACGGCAGACCCCGATATAAGAGCAAAACGAAGATACGACGAGTTAAAATCAAAAGGCGAGAATATTAGTCTCGACGAAATAAAAAAAAATATTACCGAACGCGACTATCTCGACCAAACACGTAAAGAAAGTCCACTTAAAAAAGCCAAAGATGCCATAATATTAGACAACACTAACCTTTCGCAAAAAGAACAACTAAATTGGATTATCCAAAAAATAAATAAACTGCAAAATGCAAATCGAGATAGATAAAAATTCAGGCTTTTGTTTTGGAGTTGTTTACGCAATACAAATAGCCGAAAACGAATTAAAAAACAACAATAAACTATATTGCTTAGGCGATATAGTACATAATAACGTAGAAGTAGAACGACTACAAAAAAAAGGGCTTATAACAATAGACCATAAAAAACTAAAAGAGCTAAAAAATACAAAAGTATTAATAAGAGCACACGGCGAACCCCCCGAAACCTATAAAATAGCTTTTGAGAATAATATACAACTTATAGACGCATCGTGTCCTGTTGTATTACGATTACAAAACAAAATAAAAACCGAATCCGACAGTCTAAAAGATTATGGACAAATTGTTATATACGGAAAAATAGGACATGCCGAAGTAAACGGACTAATAGGACAAACAAAAAATAAAGTTATAGTTATAGAAAACACAACCGATTTAGACAAATTAGATTACTCAAAACCAATAACACTATTTTCGCAAACAACAAAAAGTAGCGAAGGATTCTACCAAATACAAGAAGAAATAAAACGAAGAATAAAACTACACAAAGCAAAACAAAATTTTAAAATAAATAATACCCTCTGTAGTCAAGTATCATCACGAAACGAAGAATTAATAAATTTTTCAAAAAAACATCAGGTAATAATATTTGTAAGCGGAAAAAAAAGTTCTAACGGAAAAATGCTTTACGAAGTTTGCAAATCACAAAATAGCAATACTTATTTTGTATCAAATAAAGATGCATTACAAAAACAATGGTTTAAAAATGTAAAATCGGTAGGAGTTTGCGGAGCAACATCTACACCAATGTGGGTTATGGAAGAAATACTACAAAAAATAAAAGAAATAAGTAATTAAATTTTTTTTGATAAATACCGCAATATTTATATATTTGACACAAACAAAAAAAACAATAAAACACAAAAATTATGTCAGGACACAGTAAATGGTCAACAATTAAAAGAAAAAAAGGAGCTTTAGACGCAAAACGTTCTAAAATATTTTCGCGAATAGTAAAAGAAATTCAAGTAGCAGTAAAAGAAGGAGGTTCTGACCCCGATGCAAATCCACGATTACGTTTAGCCATACAAAATGCCAAAGGCGTAAATATGCCAAAAGACAATGTTGAACGAGCAATTAATAAAGCAAACGATAGTGCAAACTTAACCGAAGTAACATTCGAAGGTTATGCACCGCACGGAATAGCAGTTTTTATCGAGTGTCTAACCGATAATAACCAACGAACAGTTAGCAACGTGCGTGCAGTTTTTAACAAACGAGGTGGAAATATGGGAACAAACGGCTCGTTAAGTTTTTTATTCGAACGTAAAGGAATATTTACTGTCCCAAAAGGAGACTTAGACCCCGAAGAGTTTGAACTCGAGATAATAGATGCAGGAGTAGAAGAAATAGAACTCGATGACGATAAATTTATTATTACAACAGCAATGGAAGATTTTGGCTCTATGCAAAAAAAACTCGACGAAATGAATATAGAGCCCGAAAACGCAGAGTTACAACGAATACCAAACGATACAAAAGTTTTAGATATAGAAAGTGCAAAAAAAGTTCTTGCAATGATAGATGATTTCGAAGACCTTGATGATGTTCAAAACGTATATCATAATCTTGAAATGACAGACGATCTTGCTGCAGCTTTAAACGAATAAAAAATAATACAAAACTTTTAAAACCTAAACAGCATCAAGCGATTTTAGAATTATTTTACACGATAATTCTATTTCGTCATTTGTAATTGTCAGCGGAGGAGCTATCCTAAAATGACTATCATTAAAAATAAACCAATCGAAAATTAATCCGTTTTTTATTGATTCTTTTAAAAGTTTTTGTAAAAAGATAAAGTTCTCAACCTCAACAGCAATAAACAAACCTACTCCGTGTATAGACTTAATTTTTTTATGTCTAAGCAATTTCTTAAAAAGTTCTCCTTTTTTTGTAGCTTTTTCGGCTAAATTTTCTTGCAAAATTACTTGTAAACTTGCGTATGCTGCTGCACACGATACAGGGTGTCCACCAAAAGTAGTTATATGTCCGAGCACAGGATTTGTTTTAAAAACTTGCATAATTTCATTCGACGAAACAAAGCCACCCAAAGGCATGCCACCACCCATACCCTTAGCTATTGTAAAAATATCGGGACGAACATCATAAGTTTCAAAAGCAAATAAATTTCCTGTTCGTCCAAAACCGGTCTGAATTTCGTCAAAAATTAATAAAGCTCCCGTATCATTACATTTTTTTTGTAACTTTTTTAAAAAATTATTTTTAGGAATAACGACACCACCTTCGCCTTGCACAGGTTCTACAATTACACAAGCTGTTTTATTTGATATATTTTCTAAATCTTGTTCATTATTAAACTCTAAAAATTTAATATCGGGCAAAAGAGGACGAAACGAGTTTTTAAAATACTCATCTCCCAAAACACTTAAAGCACCATGGGTGCTGCCATGATATGCATTTTTAAAAGCAATTATTTCGGTTCTGCCGGTATATCGTTTTGCAAGTTTTAAAGCACCTTCGGTTGCTTCGCTTCCGGAGTTTACAAAATAAACCGAGTTATATTGCTCGGGAGTAACATCAACA
>JALSQC010000008.1 GCA_026985625.1 Bacteroidales bacterium
ACCTATTAATACTATTGCCTTGAGTAAATCGTTTTTTCCGTAATATGTTCCCGATAAAAATATTGACTCGTGGTCGGAAAATCCGCGTTGAATATAACTTTTTGCGTTAAGTTTGCTGTATCTTACATCAAAAGCAAATTTTTTATTTATTAAACCTGTACCTGCCGATATGTTTTCTTTAAAAGTATTAAACGAACCTGCAGCCACTCCAATATTAGCATAGGGTTTTTTATTTAATGTTATTGTCTGGAAGTTTATTGAGGCTCCAAATGCTGCTGCTCCGTTTTTTGATGTTCCTACTCCTCGCTGAATTTGTATGCTGTTTACAGACGATGACAAATCAGGCAAATCAACAAAATATACTCCTTGTGATTCGGCATCGTTTAACGGAATACCGTTAATTGTAACGTTTATACGCGACATATCGGTTCCTCTTATTCGCATATTAGAGTATCCCACGCCTGTTCCCGTTTCGGATATTGCAACAAGCGATGGTGTTTTTTCGAGCATAAAAGGAATATCGGCTATAATATTATTATTTTTTATGTATGTTTTTTTTATTGTTGTTTGTGCTACGGGGGTGTTTTGTTTTGATAATGCGGCGGATATTATTATTTCGTCGGATATAAGATTTGTTTTTTGTAAATCGTAAGATAAAAACAGGTCTTTGTTTAAATTTATTGTTTTGTTTATGGTTTTGTATCCTATAAAACTTATTTTTAAGTTATATTTTCCTTGTTTTAACTTTTCGAACTTAAATGTTCCGTCGGATTTTGATATTGTTCCCGCAAATGTCCCATTAAGAATTATACTTGCTCCCGATAAAGGATTTTTGTTTTTGTCGGTTATTTTACCCGACAAACTAAATTCTTGAGCAAATAGATTAAAACTTGTTAGAATAATAGCTGTAAATAAAAAAAACTTTTTCATCTTGTTTAATAAATTAAAATTTATAAATCTTGTTAAACAGACGAATAAAAAGTGATTTTTTACAGGGGGTTACATTTTTTTTGAATTTCCTGCGTCGGCATTATCCGTTTCAGGTTCAAAGGATGTAATCTCAGCCCATGTATTAAGGCACTCCTATTCGTTTTGCGATGCAAATATAATTATTTTAAATTAAATCGGAACGATTTGTATCTAATTTTATAAAAATAAAAAGCAGTATTGTAAACGACCATAACGACGAGCCTCCGTAACTTATAAAAGGTAAAGGAATACCTATAACGGGGGCAAGTCCTATTGTCATTCCTATATTAATTGCAAAATGAAAAAATAAAATTGCAGCTACACTATAACCGTATATTCTGGCAAAATGTGTTCGTTGCTTTTCGGCTAAAAATATTAAACGTATAACTAATAGAACAAATAAAATTAATACTACACTTGTTCCTATAAAGCCCCATTCTTCGCCTATTGTACAAAAAATAAAATCGGTGCTTTGTTCGGGCACAAAATTAAATTTTGTTTGTGTTCCTTGTAAAAAACCTTTTCCTGAGAAACCTCCTGAACCAATAGCAATTTTTGATTGGTTTACATTGTATCCTGTACCTAACGGGTCGTATTTTATTCCTAAAAGATTGTTTATTCTGTCGCGTTGATGTTGTTCTAATATATTATTAAATGCGTAATTTACCGAGAAAACAAAAATTAACGATGCTAAAGTAATAAGCACAAATGAGTATATCTTAGATATATTATTTTTAAAAGCATAAAATATGTAATAAACAGAACTAATTATAAACGATATTAAAATAACATAGCTGTCGGATAAATTAATATTGCCATAATGTTTTATAATCCATAATATTAAACTTATTGCAGTAAATATTGATGAGGCAATAATTATGTTTTTTAGCTTTCGCTGACTTAACCAATAAATAATAAATGCTATTGCTAATATTAATATTAAAACGGTTATAATTTTTAGTATCAATGCTAATATAAATAATATAACGGCAATAAATCCAAAAATTAAAATGTTTGCCGATAATCCTTCGCGAAAAAGCACCAAAATAAAAATAAAATACACAAGTGCAGAGCCTGTGTCGTTTTGTAATAAGATAAAAATTACAGGAATAAAAATAAGCATAAGTGTTGCAAGTAGGTTTTTAATTTTTTTTATGTTAAAATTAAAGCTTCCTACATATTTTGCAACAGCTAAACTTGTAGCAAATTTTGCAAATTCGGCAGGTTGCAGTCTAAAATTACCTATCTCAAACCACGAGCGTGCTCCGTTTACTTCGCGACCAAAAAGTAAAACAAAAAATAATAATAAAATGGTTACAATATAAATTGGATATGCAAAAAATTTATAAAAACGAGACTTTATTGTAAATATTATTATAATTAAAATTATTCCTGCAAAAATCCATATTAATTGTTTTCCGTATTTTTGCGAAAAATCTAATATACTTTTATGGCTTGTATTGTAAACTGCTGCATAAATATTAATCCATCCAATTATTACAAGAGTTAAATATAGCAATACCGTTATCCAGTCGATTTTTTGCAATATATTGTTTTTGGTTTGTCTCATTTGTTTATAATTTTGTATTTACCGTATGGTTGGCAAATTACAAACACTTTTATAATAATAGTGTTTTAACGTTTTTGGTTTAATTATTATTTTTTGTTTATTAAGTTTCCATTTAAAATATAGTTTTCTAAATATTTTCGTTTTTTACTTATTTTTTTTGTTAAATATTTTTCTATCATTAAACTGGCAATTGGAGCTGCCCATGTTGCCCCAAAGCCACCATTTTCGATATAAACGGCTATTGCTATTTTAGGATTATCTTTTGGAGCAAAGGCAATAAAAATAGAGTGGTCTTTTCCGTGTGGGTTTTGTGCTGTTCCTGTTTTTCCGCAAACAATAATACTATCGATTTTTGCAATACGTGCAGTGCTGCCCGGTCCTCCGTTAATAACAAGTTCCATTCCGTCGACAACAGTAGAAAAATATTTTTCGTTTATTTTTGTAAAATGTTTAACCTCAAATTTTGGTGATATTGATATTCCTCCACTTATTTTTTTAACAATATGTGGTATATAGTAAAAACCACGATTAGCCATAATACTTGCCATATTAGCCATTTGCAAAGGAGTTATTCCTAATTCGCCTTGTCCTATGGCAAGAGATATTATTGTTAAAGCACTCCAATGATTTTTTTTATAATATTTATCGTAATATGTCGATTTTGGAACAAAACCTTTGCTCTCGTCGTAAATATCGCTTTCTAAATACCTGCCAAACCCAAATGATGTAACATAATTACGCCAAGCGTTATAGCTTTGTGTTGTTGTAGGATAATTTTTATTATCGATAATTGATTTAAAAACATTACAGTAATAAGAGTTACATGATATTTGTATTGACTCTTTTAAATTTAAAGGAGATTTATGCCCGTGGCAACCAACTGTTATTCCTCCGAAATGATACCCATGATTGCAGGTATAATATGTATTTTCGGTTAAAACGTTTTCTTGCATACCTATTAATGCGTTAATAAGTTTAAATGTTGACCCCGGAGGATATTTTGCGTTTATTGCCCTGTTAAATAATGGTTTTAGGCTATCTAATAATAATTTTCTGTAATTTTTTGATCTTATCCTTCCTACTAAAAGATTTGGGTCGTAATTTGGCGATGATATTAAAGTAAGAATTTCTCCGCTTGATGGTTCAATTGCCACTATGCTGCCTATTTTGTTTTGCATAAGTTTTTCGCCAAAAGCTTGAAGCTTGGCATCTAAAGTAAGAGTTAAATTGTTTCCTGCAATAGCAATGGTATCGTATTTGCCGTTTTTATAGTTTCCTCTAATACGGTTATGAACATCTACAAGAAAAATTTTACTTCCTGTTTTGCCTCGCAAAATATTCTCGTAATATTTTTCTACTCCGCTAAGTCCTATATAATCTCCTTGTTTATATGATTTGTTTTTTTCTAAAATTTTTTTATCTACTTCGCCTACATATCCTAAAATATGTGCGGCAATTTTTTGCGGGTATTTTCTAAGAGTTCGTGCTTGTGCAAAAAAGCCCAGAAATTTATATAAGTTTTCTTGAAATCTTGCATACGATTTTATCGATAATTGTTTAAGAAATAATGATGGTTTGTAATACGAAAAGTTTTTAGCTTTTTTTATATTAAATTTTATATAATCTTTATCTATATTTAATAAATCAGCTAACAATGTTGTATCAAATTTTTGTAGTTGATTTGGTATAACCATTATATCGTATGTTGCTTCGTTGTATACAAGAAGTGTATTATTTCTATCGTAAATTAGTCCTCGTGGCGGATGTATAATAACTTTACGTTGAGAATTGTTGTTTGCCGATAATTTATATTTGTTATCAAAAACTTGGAGATATAATAACCTTATTATAAATATTATAGATATTAAAATTATTATTCCGCTAATTATATATTTTCGATCCGAATATTGATTTGTCATTAATATTGTTTTTTATAAAAAAATAATTCGGTAATTATTATTAAAATCATAGAAAATATAAAACTTAAAATAACTTTTAATAAGGTATGAAAAAAATTATCGATAGAGAAACTTTCTACAAAAAACAAAAATAAATGATGCATAAATACTAATAATGCCGAATATTTTAAAAACCAATTTATTCCGTAATAACTTGCTCTTGGGTATGTTTCGGTGTTGTATCCTGCACGTGGTTTTATTATATTAATTACAAACGGACGTAATGTTGCTACAAAAACTGTTGCCGCCGCATTCATGCCCAATGTGTTATTTCCTATATCTATAAAAAAACCTAATACAAAAGCAGTTGCAAACAGAACAATATATGGTGTTTCAAAAGGTAAAATCAGAATAAAATATACATAAAGGTAGGGATTTATATAACCACTAAATTGTATATTATTTAATATTAATAATTGAAATAATATAAGTGCAACAAATCCTGCCGTATATTTAATAATGTTAATCATTTTCTTTTTTTTCTAAACTCTTTTGTTCGTGTTTTAATAAGTTTTTTATAATGTAAACATATCTTAACTTTTTAAAATTATTAAATAATTCTACATCTATATCATAAAAATTCTCGCCTATGTTTTTTTTAAATTTTTTTATTTTGCCTATGTTTATATTCTCGGGAAATATTGCAGAGAATCCGCTTGTTATAATTGTGTCTCCTTTGTTTAATTTCACATTATATGATATTTCTTTTAATTTTACTGTTGTATAATCGTTTGTTTCCCAGTGAATTGACCCTAAGTAATTATTTTTTTTTATTTTAGCACTTATGTAAACTCCTTTATTTAATAACGATAAAACGGTTGAGTAATTTTTAGAAACATCTTTAATTATGCCCACAATTCCGTTTGGTGATATTACGGCATCGCCGGGCGATATGCCTTGATTTATGCCTTTGTTTAGAGTTAAAAAATTATTTTCTTTATTAACCGAGTTATTAATTACTTTTGCTTGTATTGTAACATATTGTTGTTTATATAAGCTATCGTTTATCTCGTGTAATGAGATAAAATTTTTTTTATAGTTTTGTTTTGCAAGATTTAATAAATATGCGTTTTGTATCGATAGTTTATTATTTATATCCGATAAATTAAAATAATCTATAATATTTGAATATTTAGAATAAATTGATGCATAAATAACATTTGCCGAATTAAAAAAACTTTGTTTTTGTTTTTTGTTGTATTTTATTACAAAATAAAACGAAATAAGCTCAAAAAATATAAATAAAAACAGTATTTGATGACGTATAAAAAATTTTAATAAACTCTTCAATTTTATTATATTATTTC
>JALSQC010000009.1 GCA_026985625.1 Bacteroidales bacterium
TTTAAGACTGTATCGTTTATCTACAACATTTTTATTGTGATTTATTTCGTTAATAAATTGATGTGGATAAAAAACACGCTCGGTAATATTTTTTATATGATGTTTTGTAATTTCTTTACCGTCAAACTCAATAACTTTAAGCTGCATATCTTCGCTAAGATGTTCGCCAATAACCTCGGAATAAACGTTATATGGATAATATCGTCGACAAAATATTGGGATACCTGCACTTGCAGCCTCAATTATAGGTAAGCCTCGTCCTTCGGTTTCGCTTGGTAATAATATTAACGATGCTATGCTGTAAAGTTCTGTAATACCTATTGGCGATTTAAATATTTTTTTAAACCGGTCTTTATCAAACTCGCTAAATAAAAATCCAAGAAAAATACGGTCTTTTATATCATTTGGTAATATATTGATAAGGTCGTTAAAATTTTCGATTAATTTACGAAAGTAATTGTATTGTCCATCGGGTATTGGTCCTGTTACTATTAATGTTATTTTAAGATTGGGTGTCGATAATAGTTTTTGTTTAAAGGTATCCGATTTTATTAATTTATAAATTAATTTAAAACCTATTTCTATATTTTTTCTTTTAACAATTCGTGTTGGTTGAAGGAATATTATGTTCTCGCGATGAAATTTTTTAATTGTTTTTGTTTTATTTCCTATTAATATAGGCTCAGGGTTATCTTTGTTTACTAAATTATTTTTAAAAACATCGTTAATATTGTAAGAAACAAGTGTCTTGTTGTAGCGGCTAAATATTTTTTCGAACTGATAAAATGTATTAATATTTATGCGTTTGCTTTTATTTTGATATTGTTTTTGGTCTATTGCTGTGCCTATTTCGGTTACATTTGCAGGGTTATTACCATTTTTTTTAATTAAATGTTCGCTTTGTTTTTTGTTAATATTAACTTGCAACCACGAACGCGATTCCCATGGAAACAAAACCTCGATTTGAGAAAAAAACTCACCTATATCGTAATTTGTAAAGAAAAAATCGCGAGGTCCGGGTTTTAATTTTTTAGTTTTAATATCAAATTTATTGTTACCGCCTTCCCAATAAAAATCGTGATTGTTATTAATTACCGGAATACCAAAAAATTCCGAAATAAGCATAGTAGAAAGAGCCAACGAAACATTTCCCGGATTAGAATTTGTATTAATAAGATAAAGCAAATTTATATTATTATTTTCGATATAACTTCCTAATTTATTTATAATTACAATTGTATCGTTAATAAACTCTTTAATTAAATTATTGTATTCTACACTTCCTCTGTAAATTTTTGTAATAAAAAAATCTTTATACAATTTCCATTTATCGAAACCGTTAATTTCTTTAATCTTATGTTTAAAAGCAAAATCGGGAATTATTTGATTTGCAGTAGCATAAAATTCGCCTCCAATATAATGTATATTAATGTTGTTGTTAATTTGTTTAAATGTTTTAGCATATTTTTCAATTTCTATACTAACACCATCGATACTGTAATAAAAAGTTATAAAGCCAACACCTTTTGCAATATGATTTATAAAATCGTCAAAATTACCGTTAAACTCGCTTGTTGGCAGTTTTTTATTCTCGCGAAATTTATCAATAAATAATCCTAAATCGAACCATGTATTTATTTTTGCATTATTAATTAATTTTATAAGAGCTTGTGTTTTTGTCATATTTAATGGTTTTTTAATTTAAAAATTATTTTTACGAAGTTAATCAATTTTATGCTTAACTACAATTTTATATTTGTTGTATTAAAAAATACAATAATATTACGGCAAATTTGTTTATTGATTAATAAACTTAATTATTTTTGTTTTTTATAGCTATATTTAAATTAATGAGATTTACTTTTATAAAAAATATATTTTTAGTTGTAATATTTACTTTTTTTGCAAATATTGTATTATCGCAACAACAATATGCGAGTATTTACGGAAAAGTAATAAATCCTAAAGGTAAACCTGTTGAATTTGTAAATGTTTCGATTTTTGGATATTCGTCGGGAACAACTACCGACCGAGATGGTAAATATTATCTTAAAATACCTGCAAATAAAGAACTTAAAATAATTTTTTCGCATGTAGAATTTGAGCCTGTTCAAATAAAAATATTGGCAAAACCAAATCAAAAAATATTACTTAACCAAAAATTTACAATAGCATATAATAATATTGGTGAGGTAAAAATATCAGATAAACACCAACGGACATCTAATCTTGTAAAAATTAATCCCAAGACAATAGGTTTAATTCCAAACACATCAGGTGGGGTAGAGGCAATACTTAAAACCTTACCCGGTGTAGCGTCAAATAACGAGTTTTCGACACAATACTCGGTGCGTGGAGGAAATTACGACGAGAATCTTGTTTATGTAAACGATATAGAGATTTATCGTCCGGTTTTAATTCGTTCGGGACAGCAGGAGGGATTAAGTTTTGTAAACTCCGATTTAGTTTCGTCAATAGAATTTTCGGCAGGAGGTTTTGATGCTAAATATGGCGATAAAATGTCGTCGGTTTTAGATATAAAATACCTTAAACCATCTACATTTGGAGGAGGCTTTTCGGCTAGTTTGCTTGGCGGTTCGGTATTTCTGCAATCGTGTAGCGATAATCACAGGTTTACTCAAATATCGGGTATAAGATACAAAACAATGTCGTATTTATTAAATTCGTTAGATACAAAAGGCGATTATAAACCATCGTTTAGCGATTTTCAAACATATATGACTTATGATGTTACCGATAGATTTGAACTAGGATTCTTAGGTAATTTCTCTAACAATTCGTATTTTTTTATACCATCTGACAGACTAACAACTTTTGGAACAGTAACCAATGCATTAGGATTTAAAGTATATTTCGACGGACAAGAAAAAGATATGTTTACAACATATTTAAGTGCTGTTTCGGGAAACTATAAAGTAAACTCACATTTAAATCTAAAATTAATAGCATCGGCATTTAATACAATCGAAAGCGAAACTTACGATATACAAGGGCAATATTATCTTAACGAACTTGATAAAGAAATAGGAAGCGATAATTTAGGAGATAGTTTAATGAACATAGGAGTTGGAACATTTTTAAATCACGCAAGAAATTATTTAAATGCAAAAGTTTTTAATATTTACCATAAAGGACAACTTTTAAAAAATAATCATAACATATTGTGGGGAGCAAAATTCCAACACGAGATTATTTCCGACAATTTTAACGAGTGGAATATGCTCGATTCGGCAGGTTATACTTTGCCATATTCCGATACATCGGTAGATTTTACACATACATACATATCAAATAATTTAATACAATCTAACAGGGTAACGTCTTATATACAAGATAATTATACATTAGATTTAGATAGTTCGTTCTTAGTGTTAACAGCAGGAATACGAACAAATTTTTGGACTTTTTCGAATCAATTTTTAGTAAGTCCGCGAGTATCGGTATCGTATCAACCAAATTGGAACGAACACGATATTGTATTTAGACTTGCTACCGGTTTTTATTATCAACCGCCTTTTCAGAAAGAATTTCGCGATTTGCAAGGAAACATAAATTATAATATAAAAGCTCAAAAATCTATACATTACGTAATATCAAGCGATTATAAACTAAAAATATGGGGGAGACCTTTTAAATACACTACCGAAATTTATTATAAACAATTATCAAGTTTAATACCATACGATATTGATAATGTGCGTATTAGGTATTACGGAAAAAACGACTCAAAAGGATATGCAACAGGTATTGATATGAAATTATTTGGCGAATTTGTTTCGGGCATAAACTCCTGGGCAAGCTTGTCGGTTATGCAAACAAAAGAAGATATTAACGACGACTTTTATTACGATGCCGACAGCAATTTAATAAACCCCGGTTATATTTCGCGACCATCGAATCAACTGGTAAATTTTGGATTATTTTTTCAAGATTATTTACCAAAAAATCCAAGTTTTAAAATGCAACTTAGTTTGTTGTTCGGTTCAAAATTACCAGCTTGGCCACCGGGCGAAATTAAAGCAAAATACAACTTTCATATACCGGAATACCGACGTGTAGATATAGGCTTTGCAAAAGTTCTTAAAACCGAGAACGATACATTAAAACCAAAAAATCCATTTCGATATTTTAAATCTATTTGGATAACTGCCGAAGTTTTTAACCTTTTAGGAACAAAAAATACAATATCATATACTTGGATAAAAGATATAAGAAATAATACATATGGTGTTCCTAATTATTTATCAAACCGAAGATTAAATGTTAAATTAACCGTTAAATTTTAAAAATGATAAGCTTTTTATATCCATCGTTTCTTTGGGCAAGTTTTTTAATTGCAATTCCAATAATAATACACTTGTTTAATTTTAGACGATTTAAAACAGTTTATTTTAGTAATGTTAATTTTTTGCAAGATATAAAACAACAAACACAATCTAAATCGCGTTTACGCCACATTTTAGTTTTACTTGCACGTATATTATTTATTTTAGCTTTGGTTGTAGCGTTTGCCCAACCTGTTAAAGTCAATAAAAATCAAAAAATTAATAATTTTGATAATAAAATAGCTATTTATATCGACAATTCTTATAGCACAAACTTAGAGTCGCAAAACGGAAAAGTAATAGAATTAGAAAAAAAATATGCAAAATCAATTATAGACGCATATAACACAAATACCGATTTTTATATCTTTACAAACGAACCAAATCAAAAAAATAATCAAAAACTAAACAAAAAAAATGCAAACAAAAGAGTTGTAAATATTACAACCACACATTACAATTATAAAATAAGTAATATTATAGATAAAATAAAAGATATATTTATAACACATAATAAACAAAAAACAAATAATATAATTTATTTAATTAGTGATTTGCAAAAAACAACATTTGATATAAATAAATTAAACAATATAATAAA
>JALSQC010000010.1 GCA_026985625.1 Bacteroidales bacterium
TTTTATAAAAACAATATTTAAAGAAAGAGTTCAAAAGATATCTATCGATGCAGGATTTACATGCCCTAATCGCGATGGAACAAAAGCTTACGGAGGTTGCACATATTGTAATAATAAAACATTTAACCCTTTTTACTGCTCGCCACAAAAAACAATAACAAAACAAATAGATGAGGGAATAGCCTTTTTCGAACCAAAATATAAAACACAAAAATATTTAGCTTATTTTCAGGCATACACAAATACTTATGCCGATATAAATACACTAAAAAAATATTACGAAAAAGCACTTAGCCATAAAAAAGTTGTAGGAATGGTTGTCGCTACACGCCCCGATTGCATAAACAAAGACATTATAGAACTGTTAAACTCATATACCGACAAATATAAAATATTTTTAGAGCTGGGAATAGAATCAACAAAAGATAAAACACTAAAATATATAAATCGTTGTCATACATTTAACGAAACACAAAAAGCAATTAATTTAACAATAGGAACAAATCTAATTATCGGGGGACATCTTATTATAGGATTACCCGGAGAAAACAAAACCGATTTTATAAATCATGCAAAAAAAATATCAAAGCTAAATATTAAAACACTAAAACTACATCAGTTACAAATAATTAAAGGAACAAAAATGGCTTTAGATTATAAAGCAAACCCACAAATTTATAATATTTTAGATATTGATAACTATATTAAAATAGTTGCTGAATTTATTAAAAATCTAAATCCTGATATTATTATAGAACGCTTCTCAAGCGAAACACCAAGAGATATGTTATTGGCACCAAATTGGGGAGGGATAAAAAACTTTGAATTAACTCATAAAATAAAAAAATACCTTTATGATAATAATATATATCAAGGAAAAAATTATTTAAAATAAGAATGATAATGTATTAAAATAATTAATACATTTGTGCGATTTTTATAACAATAAACAAATGTCGTATAATAAAATATTAACAAAGTTTTTAAGGTGGAGAATTAAAAATCTTACATCAAAACAATTTATTAATATTTTAAGTGTATTTGTTGGATTAGCAGCAGGATTAGCAGCATTTTTAATAAAAAATGCAGTTCACGAGATAAGAATATTATTAACAAGCAATTTTTCCAGAGACTATCAAAATTATTTATATTTTATTTATCCGGCAATAGGAATATTGCTAACAATGATTTTTATTAAATTTATTTTAAAACATAAAGTCGGACATGGTATTCCCAGTGTTCTGTATGCAATATCAAAAACAAAAGGCAAGATGAAAGCGCATAATATGTTTTCATCAATTATTACCAGTGCTTTTACGGTAGGTTTTGGTGGCTCGGTAGGATTAGAGGGACCAACAGTTGCAACAGGAGCAGCAGTAGGAGCAAATATAGGCAGACTGTTTCATTTAAATTATAAACAATCTATTTTATTACTTGGAGCAGCATCGGCAGCAGCTATGTCGGCAATTTTTAAAGCACCAATTGCAGCAGTTGTTTTTGCAATAGAAGTTATAATGATAGACCTGACAACAGCATCTTTAGTGCCACTACTAATAGCGTCGGCAACAGCAGCAATAACATCATTTTTATTATTAGGAAAAGATGTGCTTTACTCATTTACTTTAACCGAACCGTTTTTGTTTAAAGATATACCGTTTTATCTTGTTCTTGGAGTAATGTCGGGATTTCTGTCATCATATTTTACAAGAGTATATATGTTTGTTAATAAAATATTCGATAATATAAAAAAATGGTATAAAAAAGTAATACTCGGAGGAGTAGTTCTTGGAGTTTTAATATTTCTTTTTCCATCATTATACGGAGAAGGATACGATGCCATAAATTCTACACTGCACGGCGATTTCTCTTATTTGTATAACAATAGCATATACTACTCGTTAAAAGACAATATGTATGTAATATTTATATTGTTTATTGTATTAATGCTAGTAAAAGTTATAGCAACATCGGCAACGTTTGGAGCAGGAGGAGTAGGCGGAATATTTGCCCCAACACTATTTTTAGGCTCAAATCTCGGATTATTTTTTGCACTAATCTTAAATCATTATTCAATAGCAACATTATCATTAGGCAATTTTGCACTTGCCGGAATGGCAGGATTAATAGCCGGAGTTTTACAAGCACCACTTACAGGAATATTCTTAATAGCCGAAATTACAAATGGTTACGGAATGTTTATGCCATTAATGATAACAGCCACAATATCTTATGCGACCGTAAAAATATTCGAAAAAAACAATGTATACTCAATTCAGCTTGCAGAACGAGGCGAATTATTTACACACCACAAAGACAAAGTTATACTTGCAATGATGCAAATGGACAAACTTATAGAAACAAACTTTAGCACAATATCATCAGATGCTACACTTGGCGATTTGGTAAAAGTAATATCAAAATCGGTGCGAAACATATTTCCTGTAGTTGATAAAGATAATAACTTTAAAGGAGTTGTTATAATGGACGATGTGCGGGATATTATGTTCGATCACAGTAAATACGATAAAGTTAAAGTGCGAGACCTAATGTTTGTTCCCCACGAACATGTTAGTCCTAATGATACTATGGAACATATAGCTAACGTCTTTCATAAAACAGGAAACTACAATCTACCTGTTATTGACAATGGTAAATATCTTGGATTTATATCAAGAGCAAATTTATTCTCTACATACAGACGTTTGTTAAAAAATTTTTCCGACCATTAAAAAAAATTTTTTTTTAGTTTTTTTTTCTAAACTTTTTTCTATCTTGCAAGTTATTTATAATTAAAATAATATTGTTATGTTAAAAAGATACATACTATTCTTTACAATTGTTATAACCGTATTTAATAATGCTTTTTCGCAAGAGTTGACAGAATCTGAATTTGCCGATAAATATATGAAAGCTGAAAATATGGTGGAAGATGGCGATTTTCAAAATGCAATTTTATTGTATAAAGAATTATTAAAATCAGATGATAGTAATGCAAACATAAATTTTAAAATAGGTTTTTGTTATTTAAACACAGTAACCGAAAAAACAAAATCAATACGTTATCTCGAAAAATCAATTACAAATATTAGTAACGATTACCAAGCAGAATCATATAAAGAAAAACAAGCACCATTAGAAGCATATTTTTATTTAGCACAAGCCTATCATCTCGATTACGAATTTGACGAGGCAATAGAAATATTAAATACACTTAAAAATAAACTCCCCGATGTTGACGAAGAATTTCAAGACCAAATAAACTTATTGCAAAAAAAATGCGAAGACGCAAAAGAATTAATGCAATATCCTGTAAAAATGAATGTAACAAATCTTGGAGGAGTTATAAATACCGAATACGACGAACATAGCCCTGTATTTTCTGCCGACGAATCGGTTTTAATATTTACATCAAAACGAGCCGGTAGCGTTGGAGGAAAACTTTTAGATAACGGACAATACGACGAGGATATTTACATATCAAATAATATGGGAAAAGGACAATGGTCTGCACCAAAAAGCATATCTCCAAATATTAATACTGTAAATAACGATGCATCAATAGGATTATCGGTTGATGGACAAATATTATTTATATACAAAGGAAATAAAGGAAATGGAGATATATACATGAGTAAACTTGAGGGAGACGAGTGGTCAAAACCCGAGAAATTACCTGAGCCCATAAACACAAAATACCGAGAAACATCGGCATCGTTATCAGCCGACGGACGAACATTATTCTTTACAAGTAACCGTAAAGGCGGATACGGAGGAATGGATATATATATGGTAAAAAAACTACCAAATGGAACATGGGGTAAAGCAATGAATTTAGGCCCTACAATAAATACAAAATACAACGAAGAAAGCCCATTTATACACCCCGATGGAGTAACATTATTTTTTAGCTCCGAAGGACATAAAAATATGGGAGGATATGACATATTCTTTTCATCGTTTGATACCGAAACAGGAATATGGGAAGACCCTACAAATATAGGATATCCAATAAATACAACAGCCGACGATGTATTTTACTTGCCAACTCCCGACGGCAGACGAGCATATTACGCATCGCATCAAACAGGAGGAATAGGAGGAACAGATATATACTTAATATCACTACCAAAAAGCGAAGTTAAAGAACTTACTGTAATGACAGGATACGTAACAATGGGAAATGGAAAACCACCTAAAAACGTAACAATTACAGTTACCGATGTAGATACCGATGAAGAAGTTGGAGTTTATACACCAAACTCAAAAACAGGAAAATATTTATTTATACTTAAACCGGGAAAAACATATAATGTTTTAGTCGAAGCCGAAGACTATTTATATCATTCCGAAAATCTAAAAGTAGAAGAAGGAACAGCATATCAAAAAATACAAAGGGCAATTAAATTAGACCCTATTATTTTCGGACAAACAAAAGGAATGTATTATGTTAAGTTTGACGATGGTAAATCAGACTTAAATTCAAGCATAAATAAAGAAGTAGATAATCTTTCAAACTTTGTTAAAATAAATAACAACTTCGATATAGAGATTGTAACCGATAAAAACCCTGACCTTAAAAAAATATCCGACGAAAGAACAAAAAAACTTAAAGATTTATTGATTAAAAAAGGAGTAGCTGCAAATAAAATATCAGCATCGCACAACGAAAAACTAGAAAATAATAAACTAAAACTAATTGTAGTATCAAGCGAAAAAGAACTTGCCGATTTAAATAAAAACACAAACAATAATAATAAAAACAATAATCAATCCGACAATTATAACAAATATATATCGCAAGCCGATGCAGCATTTAAATCAAAAAACTATCAATTAGCAAGAGATTTATATAACAAGGCACTTGGCGAAAGAGCCAACGAACAATATCCAAAAGACCAAATAGCATTAATTGATAAATTAATATCACAAGCAACCGAAACAAATTACACAAAACTCGACGGAGAAATTATTATAAGTTATATTTTATTTCCATTTGATAAATACGAAACTAATAAATATAACGATGTCCTAAATAAATTAGCATTATATCTAAAAGACAATAAAGATGCTATTGTAGAAATACGAGGATATACCGATGCTCAAGGTAGCAACGAGTATAACAAACAATTATCGTTAAACAGAGCACAATTTGTTAAAAATTATTTAATAAAAAAAGGAATAAGTAACGGTAGCCTAATTGTTAAAGGATTTGGCGAACAAAATCAAATAGCAAAAGATACAAATCCCGAGTCACGAAAATACAACCGTCGTGTAGAATTTAAATTAATAAAAGAAGGTTGTTGCCAACAAGTTAAATTTGAGAAAGTAAAAGTTCCTGAACGTTATAAAAATTAAAAAAATGAAATATTTATTATTATTTACCACAATATTAGTTGTTAGTGTAAAAATTTTTGCCCAAAACGATACAATTAATTATAAAAAAGATTTTACACAGGCAGAATTTAATTTTTATGACGAAGATTACTTTCATGCACTAAAAATTTATAAAAAATTATATAAACTAAATCCCAATAATTCTAATCTTGCATACCGTATAGGAATTTGTTATCTTAAGGCATTTAATTCAGAATCAAAAAAAATAAACGCAATACCATATCTTGAAAAAGCTGTAAATAAT
>JALSQC010000011.1 GCA_026985625.1 Bacteroidales bacterium
TGTAAACGATTTTTTATTTGCCGAAAAATTAAACAAGTATAACATACATATAAAATTTTTACTATCTAAATCGTATTACAATGCAAAAAAATACGATTATGCAGCATCAACAATAAACGATTATTTACAATTTTATTATAAAAACGATACCGCTCTTGGCTTAGCCGGTGATATTTATTATAAAAAAGAGGAATTTTTTAAGTCGATTAAATATTATAACAAAGCTATTAAATTAAATGTAAAAAATGGTAATTATTACGAAGGTCGCGGACGCGATTTTTATATAACACAAGCATATAAATTTGCTATTAAAGATTTCTCGGTTGCATTGGATATTAATCCTAAAAACGGCGAAATATATTACTTGCGAGGAATTTCTTTTTTTAATTTAGATGATTTAAAAAATGCATGTGCCGATTGGAAAAATGCAATGGATAATAAATATACCGATGCTTATAATTATATTAGATTAAATTGCCAATAAAAATCGGCAATTGTAAATATCGATAAAATTACACTTGCAATACCGTTAGTTGTAAAAAAAGCAATATTAATCTTAGATAAATCATTAGGTTTTACTAATAAATGCTGATATACTATAATTAAAAAAAATATAAAAGCCCCAATCCAAAATAATAAATGCAAACCCGATAAAACACCAAAAATAAAAATTAAACTTATTGATATTAAATGAAAAAATACCGATAAATTTAAAGCTCCTTTTTTTCCAAGAAAAACAGGAATCGATTTTAAGTTATTCGCTTTATCAAACTCATAATCTTGCAACGAATATATAATATCAAAACCCGAAACCCAAAAAACTACGGCAAGCGATAAAATTACGGGTAAAATATTAAAATAGCCACTTACCGATAAAAAAGCACCTATAGGAGCTAATCCTAATCCTATTCCCAATATAATATGGCTAAACCAAGTAAAGCGTTTTGTATAACTATAAAATAATATTGTAAAAATTGCTATCGGCGATAAATAAAATGTTAACGAGTTTATAAAATAAGTAGTAACTATAAATAAAATTACATTAATAATAACAAAAGCCATTGCATTTTTTGATGTAATTATTCCTTTTGGAATCTCTCTGTTTGCAGTTCTGGGATTTTTTTTATCAATATTTTTATCAATATAGCGATTAAAAGCCATTGCGGCATTTCTCGCAAAAATCATATCTATTATAATAAATAATAATATTTTGTAATTAAAGTTTAAATTAAAAAATTTTATTGCCAAAAAAAAACCTATAAAAGCAAATGGCATTGCAAAAATAGTATGACTAAATTTTACCAGCTTAAAATAATTTATAATTTTATAATTTTGCACTGTTAATATTTAACTATTTTTTTTTAAAATTTTTGATAAAATGCTTTCTTTTTTTGCATTTTCTTTATCATCGTCGTAATAACCATAACCGTAACCGTAGCCGTAACCATAGCCGTAACCGTAGCCGTAACCTCCATACTTATAGCCTTTTTTATAATACGAACCAGATAGTTTAATATCGTTTAATAATACAACAGGGTTTGTTATTAAATCTTCGTTCTTTATTCCATTAATAAACTCAAAAACCATTTTTCGCGAATAATTTTGTCTAATAATATAAACCGTAGAATCTAAATGTTTTTTTAGTAATAATGCATCGGTAACAAGAGCTACAGGTGGTGTATCAATAATTATATAATCAAACTTTTCTTTTAACTGTAAAATTAAATTATCCATTCTATCGCTTTCAATAAGTTCTGCAGGATTAGGAGGTATAGGTCCCGATGATATTAATGTTAAATTTTTTACTTCGGTATCAAGTAAAATATCATCTAACTCTAAGTCTCCTATCAAATATTGGCTTATTCCCGTTTTATTATCCTTATTAAAGTATTTATGTAACTTTGGTTTACGTAAATCTAAACCTATTAAAACTGTTTTTTTATTACCTATTGCAAAAATTGATGCCAGATTTACAGCTATAAACGTTTTTCCTTCGCCACTAATTGTTGATGTAACAGAAATTACTTTTGACTTATATTTTGATTTTGCCAATATATATTGCAGATTAGTTCTAATACTTCGGAATGATTCTGTAATAGATGCTTTTCGATAAGAATTTACAACTAAATCGGTTTCCTTTGTATTATGGCTAACACCTCCTATAATGGGAATATTAATATTATCTTCAACTGTTTTTTTATCAATTATTTTATCGTTAAAAAAGTCTATAATTACAATTACAATTAATGGAACTAAAATTCCTATAATAAATGCAATAATATAATTAAGTTTTTTCTTTGGAGAAATAATTTGTGCATTTTGAGCAATTGCTTTATCTAAAACCTTATTTTCTGACACATTAGATGCTTTAACAATACCTGCCTCAGCACGTTTTTGAATTAAATACGTATAAATACCATTGTTTAAATCAAACTTTCGTTTTATTTGCAATAATTTTTTTTCGTTACCCGGCAATTTTCTTATTTGCGCATCAACTTTAGCTACTTGTTTATTTATATCATTTATTGATATATTAACTGATTGAATTAAATTTTTAACATTTTCTTTAAGTGCTGCAATATTAGATTGTATTTGCTCGTTTATTAATACTAACGACGGATTTTCTTTTGTAGAACTATATTCTAATTGTTGACGTTTTGTATATAACTCGGAAATATTTTTTAATAATTCTGTTAAAACAATATCATCAATTCCCATTGTAGATGGTGCTAAAATATCATCGTATTTTGTATGTTCCGAAATATATTTTAATAAATATTTATAATACGCATACTTAACCATTAGTTTCGACTTTTCAGTCTGCATTGATTCTAACTTATTATAAATTTCTATTCCTTGTTTACTTATATCAACAATTTTATTCGATGTTCTAAAATCTTTTAAAAGGTTTTCCGAGACATCAAGCGAGTCAGTAATTTTGGATAATTGTTCGTCGATAAATTTTATTGCATTGTTAGATTTCTTGTTTTTTTCTTCAAGATTAGATCTAACATAAACCTCTCCTAATTTATTTAAAAATTCTGCTTCTTTTTGAGGATTTGTTCCTGTTGTTGTTAAATATAAAACTGTACTTTTTTTATCACTTGTTTCAATATTAAGCTTTGATTTATAAGATTTTGTTAATTGGTTTGTATCGTTTATCAAAAAATAATATTGGTATTGAAACATTTTATTATCTTTATCATAATCAGAAATTAAATTCAGTTTAAACTTAAAATTATCATCTACATAGTAATCGCCAAAGTTCATAAGTTTTGATATTCCCATTCCGTCGTCAATCTCAAGCAAATATTTATCTTTATTTTTTATTGTAATATTTACAGGATAATTATATAATTGATTATGCGATGTATCTAATATTACCTCAAATGGTGCCGAATGATATCTTTCTATTGTATTTATTCTACCTATCGAAAAAATAGAAATCCCAAAATCAAGTTCTTTTATAGCTTTGTTTATCATACTATACGACTTTAGAATTGCCATCTCGGTCTCAACATTTTTTTTCCCAATTCGTTTATATAAACCTAAATCTTGTATAATACTTTCTACTCCCCCTGTAAGTGAGTTTGATTTATCTTTAACTAAAATACTTGAATTTACAGAGTAAACATTTTGTGTATATTTATTTATAAAAAAAGCTATAAATAACGATATAAATATTGTTAAGCCAAACCAATACCATTTAGATAATATTTTAAAAATAAATTTCTTTATATCTATATTTTCTTCTTTTTCTAATTGGATATTTTCGTTCATTATTTATTTAAATAATTTAAGACTAAAATTAATGTTGTTATAGATGATAATACTAATGATATGTTTGGAGAATTTAACCTGAATGATTTAAATTTTACAGGTTCAATATAAATAACATCATTAGGCAATAAATAATATGCTTGCGATTTTAATATATTAATATCAGTTAAATCAACTCTAAAAAATTTCTCACCATTGTTTGTTGGGCGAATAATTAAAACATTTTTTTTATTTCCGTAATCGGTAATATCACCTGCATTTCCAATTGCCTCAAAAATTGTTAACCTATCGTTATAATTATAATAACTGCCGGGTCGCCTTACTTCGCCTAAAAGAGTGTATTTATAACTTATAAGTTTAACTATAAGGTTTGGTGTTTTTAAATATTTCTTAGCTTTATCAAAAATAATATCTTTTGCCTCTGATATTGTTTTATTTACAACTTTCACTTTTCCTATAATTGGTAAATCTATGTAACCCGAGTCTCTTACCGAAAAACCTTTTAAATACAAGTTTGATTGTTGTTGATATCCTAATGAAGAACGTGCATCGGAAATATTGTATATTTTATTAATATTATCGTCTAAACTAATTAATTGAACATATAAAATATCGCCAGGCTGTATTTTATAAATACTTTTATTTGATTGATACTCGCTTAAGCTATCTTTTGCCGTAGCAATATTTCTTAAATAAATTACTTTTTTACGCTGATGGCAAGATGTTAATGCTATTAAAAAAATTAATATTGTATATATTGGTATTTTTTTCATTTTTTATTTTTAAACTTTCAAAAATATAAAATAATATTAAAATTAGTTATTTTTTATTAAAATAATTCATATTACTCACATATAGTTTAAATAAAATTTTATTTTTTTTAATTAGTTAATTAATTTTGTATTATGAGTTTAAATTTTGATATAACATCAATAAATAATAATTTAGAACCTAAGAAAGGTCGCTTATTACTATCCGAGCCTTTATCAAACGATTTATTTTTTAATCGTTCGGTAGTATTTCTTACCGAACACAACAACAAAGGTAGTATTGGTTTTACATTAAACAAAAAAAGTAATCTTAAATTACCCGATTTATTAGATAATGTTACCGCCAAAATACCTGTTTATATCGGAGGTCCTGTTACAATAAACAGTATATTTTTTATTCACAGACTAAATTATCTTATCGACGATTCGGTTAATGTTATTGACGATATTTATTGGGGAGGTAACTTTAATCAAGTAATTGATTTAATAAACGACAACATTATTAACGAAAAAAATGCTATGTTTTTTATTGGCTACTCGGGTTGGGATAAAAATCAGTTGCAAAACGAAATTAAAAACAATAATTGGTTGGTAATAGAATCTAACAAAGAAATTATTTTTAGTAAAAACAACGAAACCCTATGGAATAATATTGTTAAATCGTTCGATAATAAATACAAGCTATGGCAGAATATTCCTATTAATCCCGGTCTTAATTAATATAACTGTTTAATTTGTTAAACAAGTCTTTACTAATATCATTATAATATCTCTTATGCTTATATGCCAATACCCAGCGTATGCCTTGTATTGCATTTGTAAAAAAAATCTCGTCGGCGTTTTCTATATCAGATAAAGTTATATGAGCATCATCTATAACCGTTATTTTGTTGCTTAGAGCAATATCTATAATATTCTCGCGCATAATTCCTCTAACGCAACCATCTTCTAACATTGGTGTATAAAGTATATTATTTTTTACCAAAAAAATATTAGAACTTATTCCTTCGCAAACAAATCCGTCTTGATTTAATAATATTACATCATCGATGTTATTTTTTTTCTTATAAATACCCGATAATATA
>JALSQC010000012.1 GCA_026985625.1 Bacteroidales bacterium
ATAAAATATAATATTATGAAGTTAGAACATAGCAAAAGAATAATAATAAGCGGGGGAGGAACCGGAGGGCATATATTTCCTGCAATATCAATAGCAAACTCAATAAAAAATGCCGATAAAAGTGCCGAGATTTTATTTGTTGGAGCTAAAGGTAAAATGGAAATGGAAAAAATACCTATAGCAGGATATAAAATTATAGGATTACCGGTTAGAGGATTTCAACGAAAATTTACTTTAAAAAATATTGGAGTAATATACCGTTTGTTTATTAGTATGATAAAAGCAAAAAAAATACTAAAAGACTTTAAACCCGATATTGTTGTTGGTGTTGGTGGTTTTGCCAGTGGACCAATTTTGCGTGCCGCCGTTAAAAAAAACATTCCTACACTTATACAAGAACAAAATTCTTATGCAGGTGTTACAAATCGTATTTTAGCAAAAAATGTCGATAGAATATGTGTAGCTTACGATGGTATGGAGCGTTTTTTTCCCGAAGATAAAATTGTAAAAACAGGAAATCCTGTGCGTCAAAAATTATTAAACTCGTCGATAAAAAAAGAAGACGGAATTTTGTTTTTCGAACTCGAGGCAAACAAACGAACAATTCTTGCTCTTGGTGGTAGTCTTGGAGCATTAACAATTAACGAAAGCATTGCACAAAATATAGAAAAAATAATTGATGCAAAGATTCAACTTATATGGCAAACCGGAAAATCATACTATCCAAAAGCCAAAGAAATAGTCGACAAATTAAATAATCCTACAATAAAAGTAAAAGATTTTATATCAAGAATGGAACTTGCATACTCGGTTGCCGACGTTGTTATATCTCGTGCTGGAGCAAGCACAGTGTCGGAGCTTACTCTTATAAAAAAACCGGCTATTTTAGTCCCGTCACCTAATGTTGCCGAAGACCATCAAACAAAAAACGCAATGGCTCTTATAAAAAACGATGCAGCAATGATGATTACCGATAAAGAGGCACGTAAATTACTTGTTGACGAGGCAATTAAACTTATTAACGATGATTATAGATTAGAGGTATATCGTGAGAATATAGCAAAAATGGGAGTCAAAAACTCGGCCGATATAATTAGAAACGAAATATTTAAATTAATAGAAGCATCAAAATTAGAAGACCTTGAATTTTAAAAATATATATTTTATAGGTATAGGAGGAATAGGAATGAGTGCCCTTGCCCGATTTTTTATCTCTGAAAATAAAAATGTCGGAGGATACGATCGTATCGAAACCGAAATAACAAAATCATTAAAAAATATTGGTGCCGATATACATTTTGTAGACGATGTATCTTATATAAACAATAAATTTCTTGACAAAAAAAATACGTTAATTATTTACACACCCGCTATTAATAAAGAACACACCGAACTAAAATATTTTATTAATAATAATTTTACCGTTTTAAAAAGAGCCGAGGTTCTTGGCAAAATATCTAATCAAAAAAAAGGAATTGCCATTGCAGGAACTCACGGAAAAACAACAATATCGTCGATGATATCACATATACTTAAAACATCGTCACAAGGTTGCAATGCTTTTTTAGGAGGAATTACAAAAAATTATAAAAGTAATTTTATTTTAACACCAAAATCCGAAAATATTGTTGTTGAGGCCGACGAATTCGACCATTCGTTTTTACAACTTTATCCGTTTGCTGCACTAATATCATCAATTGATGCCGACCATTTAGATATTTACGGCGACAAAAAAGAACTTGTTAAATCGTTTAACCTTTTTGCTAATCAAGTTAATAACAATGGATTTATTGTTGTAAAAGACAATATATCAGATAAAATAAAAACAAAAACAAAAAAAATAACTTATTCGTTAAATAATTTAAAATCAGATGTTTGTGCAAAAAATATTATAAAACAAAAAAACAAATTATATACCTTCGATTGTAAATATTTTAACGAGGAAATAAAAAATATATCGTTAGGATTTCCGGCTTTACATAACGTAGAAAACGCAATAGCAGCAATAGCAGTAACTAAAATGTTAGGAGTTAAAAATACTGATATTAAATTATCGTTAAAATCATTTTTAGGAATAAAACGCCGTTTCGATATACAAATAAATACCAAAGATTTAGTTTTTATAGACGATTATGCCCATCATCCTCAAGAATTAAAATCAACAATAACATCAATAAAAAATATTTACGACGATAAAAAAATTACAGGAATTTTTCAACCGCATCTTTATTCACGAACAAAAGATTTTGCTGTTGATTTTGCCAAATCGCTTGATTTGCTAAACGAGATAATATTATTAGATATTTATCCTGCACGCGAATTACCAATTAAAGGAGTAAGCTCAAAAATTATTTTCGATAAAATAAAAAATAAAAATAAGATATTAATAAACAAAAACAATCTATTAGATTTTATTAAACAAAAAACCGATTTCGAAGTTTTAGTTACACTTGGAGCCGGAGATATCGATAAACTTGTTAAACCTATTAAAAATATTTTATTAAAAAAATAAAATTGTAAAATGACTAAAGTTTTAACAATAACAAAAAAATATATAATTTGGGTTTTTATCATAATTTATTTGATAATATCGTTTGGCTTTATTCACAAACAAGAGAGTAAAATTTTATGCAATAATCTTTCGATTACCGTTGTCGATAGTGCATACAATGCTTTTGTGCGTCCGCAAGATGTTTTAAGCATTTTGCGATATAACAATATTGTACCTTTACATCATAAATTAGACAGTATAAATCTTAATAAATTGGAAAAAACGGTTTTAAAAAATCAATCGATAAAAAAAGTTACTGCGTATAAAACAATTAAAGGCGATGTTAAAATATTGATAAGCCAACGCAAACCTATTGTTCGTATTTTAAACTACAATGGCGAGAGTTATTATATAGACGAGAGAGGAAACCTTATGCAATTGTCTAATAACTATACATCGCGCATAATAATTGCTTTAGGAGCAATTAACGAACCCTACGATATACTAAAAGATATAAATTTTTCTAAAAAAGATTCATCGTTAGACGAGATTACAAAAAAAACTAAATTATTTGATATCTACACACTTGCAAAATATATAAACAACAATAAATTTTTAAGAGCACTAATCGACCAAATATATATTAATAATGATGGCGATTTTGAACTTATTACAAAAATAAATCCATCGGTAATTAAATTTGGAGATGCAGATAATTACGATAAAAAATTTAAAAAATTAATAATCTTTTACAAAAAAGAACTACCAAAAGTTGGTTGGAACAAATATAAAACAATAAATTTAATGTATAAAAATCAGATTGTTTGCGAAAAACGATAAAAAAATAAAAAATGGGAGAAAAAAAAATAATATCAGCAATTGATATAGGTACTACAAAAATTGTAGCAGCAATAGCAGAACTTGTAAACGAAAACACAATTGTTATTAAAGGTTTTGGCGAGAGTAAATCAATAGGCGTAAACAAAGGAATGGTTATTAACATAAACAAAACAATTGATAGCGTTAACCAAGCCATACAAAAAGCCGAAAAAATGTCAAACCTAAAATTCGACAATATAACAGTTGGCATAGCAAGTCATCATATTAAAAGTAAAAAAGAAACCGTAGAGTTATATTTTGACAACGAAAATCACGTTTTGTCTTACGACGATATTTCTACACTTACAAATAAATTATTAGATATAGAACTTTTGCCGGGCGAAGAAATAATAGGAACATATATACAGACTATTTATCTCGATAATAATAAAATAACCGAAGAGTCGGTTGGTATTACGGGAAAACATCTTAAAGGAATTTTTAATATTATTACAGGCAAAAAAGCATCGTCTAATAACATTCGTAAATGTATTACCGATTTAGACAAAAAAGTAAATAAACTTATTTTAGAACCAATAGCATCGTCGTATGCAGTTCTTACTCCTCGCGAACGAAAACTTGGTGTTGCAATTGTAGATATAGGAGGAGGAACATCAGACTTGGCAATTTTTAAAGACGATACAATGGTTTATTCCTCGGTAATACCATTTGCAGGAAATAATATTACAAAAGATATATCTACAATGTTTAAAATATTAGATAATCAAGCCGAAGAATTAAAAATAAAATTTGGACGAGCATTGCCCGAGTCTGCCGAAATAAACAACCACGTTAGCATTAAAATATCTCCCGAAAAATCAATAAATATTAGCGAATATAATTTATCAACAGTTATAAGAGCTCGTATATTAGAAATTTTATCTATTGTCGAAAATAAAATAACAATGTCGGGATTAAAATCAGAAATAGGTGCAGGCATTGTAATTACAGGAGGAGGTTCTTTACTTAAAGATTTAAAACAAATAGCAAAAATAGTTTTTAACGATATTGATGTTCGTATTGGCAATCCAAATATAAATAATTTAAAATATAATTTTGATATAAATATAAGCAACCCAAGATACTCGACAATTATAGGATTACTCGAAACAATAAAAACAGAACATATTAATTTAAACAAAAAAGCCGATTTGGAACCTAAAAATAACAATAACAACGATTTTGACGACGAAGACGATATTCTTAAAAAAGCAAAGAAAAAAACAAAACGAGGTAACTTCTTAAAAAGCTTTTTTAATAATATCGATGGTGAAGATAAAACTTTTGATGAATAAAATTTTATAACTATGGAACACGAATTAATTAATTTTATAACCGACGAAAAAAAATCATCTATAATAAAAGTTATAGGTGTTGGCGGTGGAGGTTGTAATGCTCTAAATCACATGTATAACGAGGGAATTACCGATGTCGATTTTATAATATGTAATACCGATATACAAGTTTTAAAGAAAAGCCCTGTCCCTATAAAAGTGCAACTTGGAGCATCGTTAACCGAGGGCTTGGGTGCAGGTAATAACCCCGATAGGGGTAGAGAGTCGGCAAAAGAAAGTATCGAAGAAATTAATAATGTTATCGACGATAATACAAAAATGGTGTTTATTACCGCCGGAATGGGTGGAGGTACAGGAACAGGAGCAACTCCCGAGATAGCAAAAAAACTTAAAGCAAGAGGAATTTTAACTATTGCAATTGTTACAATACCATTTATTTCTGAGGGTCCAAAACGTTTAGACAATGCAATTAACGGATTATTAGAACTACAAAAATTTGTAGATTCGTTATTAATAATAAATAACGAAAAATTAATCGAAATTTATGGCGATTTAAATATATCCGAAGCATTTGCAAAAGCCGACGATGTATTAACATTAGCAGTAAAAGGTATTGCCGAAATAATTACAGTGCCCGGAACTGTAAACGTCGATTTTGCCGATGTTAAAAGTGTTATGCAACAAAGCGAAACGGCAATTATGGGAACAGGTAGCGAGAGCGGAGAGGGCAGAGCTGTTAAAGCTCTCGAAAAAGCCTTAAACTCGCCATTATTAAACAATAACGATATACAGGGAGCCAAAAATATACTGTTAAATATTTCATACGGTAACAAGGAACTTAGTATGTCGGAATTTGGCGAGATTACGTCGCATGTGCAAAATATTGCAGGTAGCAAAGCCAATTTAATATACGGAACTTGCTATAACGATGAACTTAACGACGAGATTACAATTACAATTATTGCAAC
>JALSQC010000013.1 GCA_026985625.1 Bacteroidales bacterium
TGTCGGTCGATTGACAAACTTTACAATTGCAAGCTATTACGGGTACTCCCTGCGATGTTCCTGTTCCTAAAAAAGTTAATTCCAATGTATTAAATTTAAAAAAACAAATTTAATATTTTTACTTTATACTTTTGGTTGATTATAACAATAATTATTAATATTGCACTAAATTTTTTATTGTGAGTAATAAACTTTATTTAATTCCTACTACTTTGGGCAATTCGGGTTTAAAATCGGTTTTGCCTGATAACATTACTAATATAGTAAAATCTATTAATGTTTTTATTGTTGAGAATATAAGAACAGCAAGGCGGTATTTAAAAAAACTTGATAAAGATATTGTTATCGACGATTTAACTTTTTATGTTTTAAATAAGCATACTAATTATAACGACTTTGATAGTTTTTTAGATAAAATAAACGAGTCGGACATTGGCATAATATCAGAATCGGGTTGTCCTGCTGTTGCCGATCCGGGTAGCGATATTGTTAGTATTGCTCATAAAAAAAACATACGTGTAGTTCCTTTGGTGGGTCCTTCGTCTATATTATTGTCGTTAATGGCTTCGGGGTTTAGTGGTCAAAATTTTGCTTTTAATGGTTATTTGCCTGTAAAACCTAGCGAAAGACAAAATAAACTTGTTGAACTCGAGAGGAGTGTTTTTAAGCAAAATCAAACACAAATTTTTATTGAGACTCCTTATCGAAATAATCAAATGTTAAACGATATATTAAAAACGTGTTCTAATAATCTTAAAGTTTGTGTTGCTTGTAATTTAACTTTAGACGATGAGTTTATTATATCAAAACCTGTATCGTTTTGGAAAAAAAACAATATTGATTTAAATAAGAAATTTGTTATTTTTTTATTGGGAAAATAAGTCTAAAAACGGTTTTATAGTTTTTTATATGTGTATTGTTTGTTTTCTGTCGGGACCAACCGAAACAATTTTTATTGGTACTCCTATATTTTCTTCTATAAATTTTATATAATCGTTTAGTTCGTCGGGAAAATCGTTTTTAGAATTAATTTTTGTTAAATCTGTTTTCCAACCTTTTAGTTCGGAGTAGATTGGTTTTATATCGTTGCTTAATTCGTAAGGAAAATGTTTAATTATTTTGTTGTTAATTTTATATGCAGTTGCTACTTTAATTGTGTCAAAACTATCGAGTACATCGGTTTTCATCATATAAAGCCGAGTAACTCCATTTATTGTAACAGCGTATTTTAATGCAACTAAATCTAACCATCCGCAACGTCTGGGACGTCCTGTTGTTGCTCCAAATTCGTGTCCTATGTTTTGTAGTTTTTTTCCATCATTGTCAAAAAGTTCGGTAGGGAATGGACCGCTGCCAACTCTTGTGCAATATGCTTTAAAAATTCCAAAAACTTCGCCTATTTTATTTGGAGCTACGCCTAATCCTGTGCATGCTCCTGCACAAATAGTATTAGATGATGTTACAAAAGGATAGGTTCCAAAATCAATATCTAATAATGTTCCTTGGGCTCCTTCGGCTAAAATTGTTTTGTTATTATTAAGCGATTCGTTTATATAATTTTCGCTGTCTATAAATTTATAATTTTTAATAAATTCAATTGCTTTAAACCATTCTTTTTCAGATTCTGTAATATCAAAATTAAAGTTGTATTGTTTAATAAGGTTTAAATGTTTTTGTTTTAATGCATTATAACGGTTTATAAAATTATCTGATATTATATCGCCTATACGTAGACCGTTTCTACCTGTTTTATCCATATATGTAGGACCTATGCCTTTAAGGGTAGAGCCTATTTTTGATTTTCCTTTTGCTTGTTCCGATGCTGCATCTAAAATTTTATGAGTAGGTAAAATAAGATGTGCTTTTTTTGATATGTATATAATTTTGGTAAAATCTATATCGGGTTGTTTTAAATCAAAAATTTCTTTTTTAAAAATTACAGGGTCTATAACAACTCCGTTGCCTATAATGTTAATTGTATTTTTACGAAATATGCCACTTGGAATAGTATGTAAAACGTGTTTTACGTTATTAAATTCGAGAGTGTGTCCTGCATTCGGACCTCCTTGAAATCTTGTAATAATGTTGTAATTTGGGGTTAAAACATCAACTATTTTTCCTTTTCCTTCGTCGCCCCATTGTAGTCCTAATAAAACATCAACTTTCACTGTATTATTGTTTTTAAAAGTTTGTTAATAAATGTATTACAATAAACAATTTATTGTAATTTAATTTTGTTGAAAATACAATTTTTTTAATTAATAAATACAGATGTTAATAAATTGGTGATAAGTTTATTCGTTGTCGAATTTTCCGTAAACATATAAAACGTGTCTCGATGGTGTAAACCCGTGTTTTTTACACGCATCTTGTATTATTTGATTTATTCTGTCGTCAGAAAATTCAATAACTTTACTCGATTTTGTGCTAATAAGATGCTCGTGTTCCGATATTTGATATGCTTTTTCGAATTGAGCAATGTTTTTGCCAAATTGATGTTTTATAACAAGATTGCACTCAAGTAATAGGTCTATTGTGTTGTATAGAGTTGCACGACTTACTCTGTAATTATTATTTTTCATAAAAATATACAAAGATTCGATATCGAAATGTCCCGAGTGAGAATATATTTCGTCTAAAATTGCATATCTTTCGGGAGTTTTTCTGTATCCTCCGTCAATAAGAAATTGCTTAAATTTTTGTTTAGCTTTTTCTTTTATTTCTTCTTCGTAATTTTTATCCATTTTATTATAATTAAGACTAATTTAAAATAAAATATAAAAGTAAATAAAAATTATAAAAATCAAAATACTTTTTTGTAAAAATAAATTTTAATCAAAGAAATTATTATTTATATTTGCCAAAAAAAACAAATATGTTAAATATAGCTTTGTTTGGACCTCCGGGTGCGGGAAAAGGAACACAATCAAAAAAACTAATAGAAAATTATAATCTTGCTTATATTTCTACAGGTGATATTTTACGTAACGAGATAAAAAATAAAACCGAACTAGGTTTAAAAGCAAAAAATATAATCGAGAGAGGAGAGTTGGTGTCCGACGAAATAATTGTTCAAATTATAGAAGGATTTATAAAATCAAATACTAAAGTTAAAGGAGTTTTATTTGATGGATTTCCAAGAACTTATGTTCAGGCTTATATTCTTGAGGGAATGTTACTTAGATTAAACTCTAAATTATCTTGTATGATAAGTTTAGATGTGCCTAAAGACGAATTAAGACGTAGAATGCTTGAGCGAGCTAAGGTTACAGGTAGATCTGACGATACACCCGAAGTTATAGAGAATAGGTTAAGAGAGTATGACGAAAAAACAGCTCCTGTTGCAAAATATTATAAGGAACGTGGAATTTTTAACTCGATTAATGGATTAGGAAGTATCGACGATATTTATAAAAAAATAGATAACGTTGTTCAAGAGACATTATCAAAACGATTGTTTAATGTTGTAATTTTAGGTATACCAGGGTCAGGAAAAGGAACTCAAAGTAAACAATTAGCCGACGAGTTTGGTCTAAAATATATTTCTACCGGAAAATTATTGCGAAAAGAAATAGCCGACAAAACAGAATTAGGTGAACAAGCAAAAGGATATATGAAAAAAGGCGATATTATACCTGATGCTATAGCAATACAAATTATAGAACGCGAGATTAATAACAATCCTGATGCAAAAGGATTTATATTTAAAGGCTTTCCACGAACAATTGTGCAAGCATATATTTTAGACGGATTGTTGCGAAAAATGAACTCATCGTTATCGTTGGTTATAGATTTGGAAATAACTATGTTAGAAGCATTTAAGCGTTTGCACGATAGGGGAAAAACCGAAAGTTCAAGAGTATATGATGCAAATCCCGAAACAATTATTCATAGAATAGAAGAATATGAAAATATATCGTCAAACGTGCCAAAATATTATAAAGGAAAATACGATGTTGTTAACATTGATGGAATGGGAGATAAAGAAGTTGTTTATAATAGATTAAAAGAAACAATTCAAAATAGTATAACGCGATTACGTTAAATTATATTGGGGAATTAGCTCATCTGGCTAGAGCGTCTGACTGGCAGTCAGGAGGTGACCGGTTCAAGTCCGGTATTCTCCACCAATGATAACAAGGCTTTCAAGATATTGGAAGCCTTTTTTTGTTTTTGGGGAGCGAGGTTTTGGTAAATTTTATTAGCAAAAAAACAAAGGTAAATTATTAAAACAGTATTACTTTATTGTAGGAATATCTGAGGTAGTTAAACGGTTATAAAAAAATATAATTTATATAAATTAAGGTGCAATTTTTTTTACAAAACGGTTTCCTGTTTTGTCGGTAACTTGCAATATAAAAACTCCTGTTTTAAATTTATTATTTTGTATTTTAATTATATTTTTATTTGATTTACCCGAATAAATAATACTGCCATTAATAGAAAATATTTGTAAAAAAAGATTTTTTTCGGTAGGATTTTCAACAAAAACAGTTTTTAAATAGGGAACATAATATCCGTTAACAAAATTGTTTTGATTTTTGCTGCTAATTGCAGATGGTAACGAATATATTTTATAAGAAACGTTAGTTATGTTGCCATTTGAACCTGTTGCTTTTAATACGGGAATACCTTCGCCTGTTGTTATCCAAACATATTCGGTTTGTTCGGGACGATTAAAAGCTGTGCCAAAAGATAAACTGTCGATATAAAAAGTGTCGCGAGTATTTATAAGATTTTTTACTCGTATGCATTGAAATGTTCCTGCCGGTGTAGTAATTGTTCCCCAGCCGTCAACCTTAAAATTACGACGAATAGTTTGTCCGTAATATCCAAAATTAGGAACGCTTATACTCCAAATCGAAACCGAAGAATCGCTTGTTCCGTAATTTAACGGAAAATCAAAATATTTTTCGGGGTCGTTGTATTTTGCTGCTGTAGGAACACCGTTAACAACTGCTCCAAAACCTACTATAGAATAATGATTGTTTGTATTCTGAAAAAAATAATACACATTGTCAATTTGAATAAAATTATTCGAAAGATTACTATTGTCGCCTTGATATGCAAAGCTTGCAAGGTGTTCTTGATCAAAAATATTGTTAAACATTGCCACATAAACAGCATTTGTAGATAATACAGTGCGAATAGTATCTGTCTTTGTGCTGAGTGTATCGAGCATAGAAAAATCCCAAGTCATATTTTGACCTGTTGTAGCATAATCTAAACTAATTTGAGAAGCTTTTGCCGTAAAAAAAACATTACCTGCCGATGGCATGTCGTTGTTATTTATTGTAATCTGAGAAAACGAAATTTTAGCTATAAAGATTAAGCAAATAAACAAAATAAAATTAATTGTTCTCATCTGAATAGGAATTTATTACAAATATAATTCTTTTTTTATTAAAAATTAGTAAAAAAATTAAATTCTTTTTATTGTAACATATCTAAAATAATTAGATAATAATATTTTAATGGATGGATATGTGTTTTTAAATATTTTGTTTAAATCCGATAATTTAACCCAACTAACATTTGTAATATCCTCTATGGTTTGTGGAGTTAGTTTTTGATTAAAAGGAGCTTTCATTAAATACCAATAT
>JALSQC010000014.1 GCA_026985625.1 Bacteroidales bacterium
AGTAAACTCGAAAACAGGAGAATTAATAAAACTTTTTTCGGTTAATGGTTATAAAAGATTGCCTCTTTGACAAAAAAACGGAAAAAGAACAGCAAGATATATACACAAACTTGTAGCACAAACATTTATCGAAAAAACCGATAACTCTCAAAAATTTGTAATTCATATAGATTACGATAAAACAAACAATAATATTTTAAACCTAAAATGGGCAACAAAAAAAGAAAATATTTAATCCAAACAGAAAAACAATACTTAGAATAATAGCAAAACAATTTGGTATATCAGAAATGCAATTATACCGTATAAAATCGGGCGAAAATTGTGGACATGTAAAAGTATAAACAAACAATAAATAATTTATAATTTGTTTTTGTAATATTAAAAATATTTAAAACTAATTTTTAGTTTGTAAAATAATTAATTTTATGATATATTTGTAATGTATAAATCTTAATTTAAAAATATTATGAAAAAAATTCTACTATCAACAATTGCACTTCTATTTGCATTAATTTTAAATGCTCAAATAACATTAACATCAGCCGATTTACCATCTGTTGGCGACGCATTTATATCGGTTATAGATTCTAATTCTATTTCTGCAGATACATTAACTCCCGGAGCCAATGGAGCAAATCTAAGCTGGGATTTCTCTAATTTGCAAAATACCAATTACGATACAGTATTGTTTATCGATCCTGCATCTACACCTTATGCTGCCGATTTTCCATCAGCAAATTTAGTTCAAAAAACAAGAGGCTCATATAGTTTCTTAAATAAAACATCATCAATTTTAGAAGCTGTTGGTGTATTATTTGATACTTTAAAAATTAATTTCTCCGATAATCTAACATTCTTTCAGCTTCCTACAAATTATGGCGATAATTTTACCGATGATGCAATGTTTAGTACAAAAATGAGATATGATACAACTGTAACTGTTAATGGATTCCCTATAACAATAGATTCTGTGCGATTAAAAAGAAATATAACATATACAAGAGACGTTACAGGCTGGGGAAGCTTAACAACACCTACATCTACATATAATGATATTTTAAAAACAAAAGCTCACGAAATTGACATCGATAGCTTATGGATGCACTCTACAACATTAGGTTGGGTACCTGTTCAAAACTCAAAAGACTCTACCGATACATACGAATGGTTTACTAATGGGATAGGCTACTCGTTATTAACACTTGAATATAAACACGATACATTAACAAATGCAGAATATTTTTATGCAACTACAGTTGGTATAAAAAATAATACTATATCATCGACAAATATAACTGTTTATCCAAACCCCGTTAAAGATATAATAAATTTTAGCAGTAACAACAAAATTAATTCAATAGAAATTTTTGATATAACAGGAAAAACCGTTATTGTTAAAAATAAAATAGACAAAAACATAACCCAAATAAACGTATCTAATTTAGATAACGGTATTTATTTCTACAAAATAATTGATGTTAACGGGAATATTAAAACTAAAAAAATTATAAAAGAATAATTTAATATATATAATAATATTAAGTGGTTGCTAAAAAATTAGCAACCACTTTTTTATTTGCAATAAGTATTAGAAAAAAACTGTTTATAAATTATTTTCTTTTATAAACTGAGACGGAGTTTTTCCGGTATATTTTTTAAAAAGAGTATTAAAAGTTGATTTTGAATTAAAGCCTACAGAATTTGCTACACCCATAATCGATAGTTGTTTGTGTTTATGATTAAAAAATAGCTTTTTAGCTTCATTTATCCTATAAGTATTTATAAGCGTAAAAAAATTTTTATTATAATTTTCGTTAATAATTTGAGAAAGATATTGACGATTAGTTCCTAATTTTTCTGTTATATCTTCAAGTCTTAAATCATTCCTAAGATACGGTTTTTCTTCCTCCAGATATTTGTTAAGCTTTATAACAAGCTCGTTTTTGAAATTATCTTTTAAAGATGATTTTTCGTATTTAACATTTTTTATTTTTTCAGGTATATTGTTTTTAACATAAAAAATCTCCTTTTGACGAATACCGGAAATACCTATATAAGCAAGAGTAACAATCATAAATAAATTAAACCATATTCTTGATTCTGTATTATAAAAAATATTATTTATATAACCCAAAGATTCTTGTAACGACGATATCGAAATATAAAAAACAAGTAAAATAACTAACCAATTAAGATTAATGTCGTCAAAATTAGAAAAATTAACAGGCATTTGTTTTCTGTATTTATATATTGTTATAATTACAAAGACAGTATATATAATTGCTTGAACCGAAAGTAATATATGATAACCTTTTAAATGCATATTAAGCAAGAAATTTAATATATTATTATCAGAATCTACCGAAAACGACATTAATTGTATTTTTTCCTCGTAAGATAAAAATGAGTATAACGACAAATTCATTATTAAAAAAACAAACGAAGGTATAAAATGTAAAATATGCTTAGTAGAGCATTTAAAGTTATGATTTGTTAATGATTTTATATAAAAAAAGAAAAAAGGTTGTATAGCTAAAACAACAGGAATTATAAAATAATATGGTATTAAAATAATATTGTAAAACCTCGAATAATAAAAAAACAGATATAAATACAATAAAAAATTAAGTATCATATAATATCCCAAAATTCTTTTAGAACGATTTTGCTTATTAGAAAATAAAAATAATAATAAAGCAAACAATAAAGCTTGATAAGGAATTATTGCAGCAGTAATTTTATCTATTATTTCACTTATATTCATATAAAAAACAAATATAATAAATTTAATATTACAAAGTATTGCAACCTAAAGTAAATACTATATTGTGTTAAAAAAATAATATAATATTAAAAAAATATAATTAATAATATTAATTTAAAAATAAATTTATATTTTTGCAAGCACTAATTTAATTAAATATTTTGAACTATCTTGAGCAATATAGCGTTCCTGTGAGAGGAATAACAGAAGGAGTTCATAATTTTGAATTTGATATAAGTAAAAAGTTCTTTGAACATTTTAATGTTTTAGATGTAAAAAATGCCAATTTAAAAACTTATGTAGAACTTACATACAAAAATGGCAACTATACATTTAAAATTAAAATTACAGGATTTGTATTACTAATATGTGATGTATGTTTAGACGAATATAAACAAAATGTTTTTGCAGAGCATATTTTATATGCTAACGAAAATAATAATAACGACAGTAAGTTTGACGACAATATAATTAATATTAGCGATATATCAAACAAAATAAACATATCAAATCATATATACGAATTTATAGTATTAAGTATTCCTGTTAAGCACCAACACCCGCTTGACGATAAAGGGAACAGAACCTGTAATGCTGAAATGTTAAAAAGATTAGAATCATATTCAATAATTAACGAACAAAACAATATTGACCCAAGGTGGGAAAAATTAAAAAATTTAAAAAATGGCACATCCTAAAAGAAAAACATCAAAACAAAGAAGAAATTTGCGTCGTACACATTACACCGCAGATTTACCGACTTTATCAGTAGACCCAACAACAGGAGAAACACACGAAAGACATCGTGCTCACTGGGTAGAAGGAAAATTATATTATAAAGGAAAATTAGTAATAGACTAATTTAAATTTTGTATACAAAAATTTAAAATGATATTATGTAAAAATAATATCATTTTGTTTTATTTGTGTATAATTTTCTTTTAAAATATGATAAAAGTAGGAGTAGATATAATGGGAGGCGATTTTGCTCCCGAGTCAACGGTAAAAGGCGTTTTTAAAGTTCTTTCGGTAATACCCGATACAATAAAATTAGTTTTGTATGGAGACAAAGCTAAAATAAACCAAATATTTACCGATAACAATCAAGATATATCAAAAGTTGATATAATACATTCAACCGACGATATATTAATGAGAGACCATCCTGCTAAAACTTTTGCAAAAAAACAAAAATCCAGTATTGCATTAGGATATAAAGACTTAGTTACAAAAAAAATTAATGCCTTTGCAAGTGCAGGAAACACAGGAGCAATGCTCGTGGGAGCAATGTACACAATAAAACAAATTCCTGGAATTATAAGACCATGTATTACAGGACCTATCCCACAACTAAACGGAAGTTATACACTTTTATTAGATGTAGGACTTAATCCCGATTGTCGTCCCGATGTTCTATTACAATATGCTATTTTAGGAAGTTTATATTCAAAAAATGTTTATAAAATAAATAAACCGAGAGTTGCATTATTAAATATTGGATCAGAACCCGAAAAAGGAAACCTTTTGGCAAAAGCAACATACGATTTATTAAAAGATAATAACCTTATTAACTTTGTAGGAAACATCGAAGGAAATCAAATGTTTGACAGTAATATTGCAGATGTTGTTATAACCGATGGATTTACCGGAAATGTAGTTCTTAAACAAGCCGAAGCTTTTTATAAAATAATTAAAAAAAGAAATATAACGGACAAATATTTTGATAAATTTAATCCCGAAGCTTACGGCGGAACTCCAATACTTGGAGTCAACGGAAATGCAATTATAGGACACGGAGCATCAAATGACGAAGCCATTAAAAATATGATACTTCATACAATTGATGTTGCAAAAGCCGATTTAACTAATAAAATAAAAGAAACTTTTAAAAATGTCTAATATAAAAGCAATAATAACAGGAGTAGGAACATACGTTCCAGATTATATTTTAACAAATGACGAATTATCTACAATGATGGACACATCAGACGAATGGATAATGACACGCATAGGAATAAAAGAAAGACATATATTAAAAGGCGAAGGACTTGGCACATCAGATATGGGAGCCAAAGCTGTTAACCAACTTTTAGAAAAAACAAACACAAAACCCGAAGAAATTGATGCTCTATTTCTTGCAACAGTTACTCCAGACATGCAATTTCCTGCATCGGCAAATATAATTTGCGATAAAGTAGGAATAAAAAATATACTAAGTTTTGATATAAACGCAGCATGTTCAAGTTTTTTATATACATTAGATATGGCATCGCGTTATATACAAACCGGAAAATATAAAAAAATTATAATTGTAGGTGCCGATAAAATGTCGTCAATTGTAAACTACGAGGACAGAACAGTTGCTCCTATTTTTGGAGACGGAGCAGGAGCAATATTATTAGAGGCATCAGAAAACGACGAAAACGGAATAATAGACTCTATATTACGAATAGATGGAGTAGGACGTAATCATTTATATCAAGTTGCAGGAGGCTCTGTAAAACCGGCATCTATAGAAACAGTAAAAGCAAAAGAACACTATATATATCAAGAAGGACAACCCGTTTTTAAATGGGCAGTATCTAAAATGGCAGATGTTTCTGCCGAAATGATGCAAAAACACGAAATAAAACCCGAAGATTTAGCTTGGTTAGTTCCACATCAAGCAAACTTAAGAATTATTGACGCTACAGCCAGACGAATGGGAATAAATAAAGAACAAGTAATGATAAACATTCAAAAATACGGAAATACAACATCAGCAACATTACCATTATGTCTTGGCGATTACGAAAAACAATTAAAAAAAGGA
>JALSQC010000015.1 GCA_026985625.1 Bacteroidales bacterium
TTGGAAAAAAACAAGTAAAAGACCTTGATATTAGAATGACAGCTGAAGATTTTGCTTACTTTTCGCAAAAATATCCATCGGTTTTATTTCGTTTAGGAACAAGCAATAATAATAAAAATACACAAAACCCTTTGCACTCGTCTAATTTTAATATCGACGAAAAAGCATTAAAAACAAGCGTAGGATTAATATCGTGGTTATCTGTATCGATATTAAACGACAAAAAAAATTAATTTTGCAAATTATTATCAATTTATGGAAATTAAACAAATAAAAAATAAAATACAGGAATATAAATCGCAAAACAAAAAAATGTTTGCAACATCGTCTTTTCAAACACACAGTATAGTAATGTTGCATATACTTAGCCGTATAGACAATACAATTCCCGTTTATTTTATAAACACAGGATTTCTATTTCCCGAAACAATATCGTATAAAGATAAAATTGCCAAACTTTTTAACTTAAAAGTAATAGATACCGTTCCGTTAATACCAAAAAATTTACAAAAAGACATGGCGGGAAATCTGTTTTTTACATCAGACCCCGATTATTGTTGTTTTTTAAACAAAACACAACCTTTAGAGTCGGTACTTTACAATCACGATATTTGGATTAACGGTGTTAGAGCCGATCAAACCGAGATACGCAGCAATATGAGCGTAGAACAAGAAGCAAAGAATAATGTTATGCGTTTTCACCCAATGTTAGATTGGACAAAACAAAAAATATTTAAGTATATAAAAGAAAATAATTTACCACATCACCCTCTAGACGAAAAAGGATATATAAGCATAGGTTGCGAACCTTGCACTCGTAAAATAATTCTCGGACAAGACGAAAGAACAGCACGGTGGTTTGGACTAAATAAAACAGAATGTGGATTAAATACCGATTTAGTTAAATAATAAAAAAATACAAATTTTATGAAAGTTTTAATAACAGGAGGAGCAGGATACATTGGAACTCAATTAGCAATAGAATTAAACAAAAATTCTAATATATCAGAAATAATTATTTACGATAATTTATGGAAAAATAATTACAATATTTTTCTACACTCGCAAATTAAACACAAAAAAATTAAATTTATACAAGGTGAACTGTTAGACTCGCGAAAATTACAAAATATTGTTTCTAAGGTAGATGTTGTTTATCATCTTGCTGCAAGAGTTGCTGCCCGATTAGTAAACGCAAGCCATCATTTATACGAACAAATAAATAATTGGGGAACTGCCGAGTTAGTTTATGCAATAGAAAAAAGTAATGTAAAAAAAATGGTGTATATGAGTAGTATTGCAGTTTATGGCGATTCCGATAAAATTATAGACAACAAAACAATTCCAATGCCAAGAACTTATTACGGAGCATCTAAATTGCGTGGCGAGGAACACGTTAAACGCCTATTCGATAAAATAGATACATATATTATTCGTTCGGGAAATGTTTACGGATATGGAGTAAGTATGCGAATGGACACGGTTATTAATAAATTTGTGTTTGATGCCACTTTTCTCGGAAAAATTAAAATTCTTGGTAACGGAAAACAAAAACGCGGATTTATACATATAAACAAAATAACAAAAATTCTCGAAAATATTATTTCGTCAGATATTAAATCGGGCATTTATAATGCCGTAGAAAAAAATATAGATATTATTGATTTATCGACATATTTAAAAGAAATATTCCCCGATATGGAGATGTTATTTGTAAATCAGCATTTAAAACTAAGAAATATAGAGGTTAAACCCGACAAACAAATTTTAAATATATCGGGATTTGCCGAGCAAAACATAAGAACAGAATTAAACGATATGTATAAACATTTTTTTAATTCGTCAGTAAATTTATAATGCACTCTCGCAAGCAAAATAACCCCTTGTAAATCAATGAATTATTATGCATTTTTACAAAAAAAACAAAACCCAAAAAAAGTTCTAATAACACAAACTTTATTGCATTTATTTAAAAACTTAAACGGTTTATTAAAAGAGATAAAAATATAAAAATGCCTATTATACTAAAAATAGAATTTTTGCTACATTACATAATATCAAAACCGATTTTAAAACTTATCTTATTTAAAATCTTAATTTGTAAAAATTGTGCTTACTTTAGAAAAAGCCGTTTTATTTTCCATTAAAATCTTCGGCTTTTACATTTTGTTTTTCGTAACGTTTATTTAAACCTTTTACTATCTCGTTTGTAATATCATTTGCTGGATTTCCTATTAAAAAACTTGCCGAATTTAAAATATATTGATACTTTTTATCTTTATTATAAATTTTTAAATAATTTATAACCGTATCTAATAATTGGTTATTCATATTTTGAGTTTCTTGAGCAAGCTGCAAACTTAAATCGTCTTTAAGTTTCATTAATTTTTGTTGACGCATTGCTAACTCGTCTTGTTGGCTTTGTGCACTTTGTTGCGATAAAAAACTGCCTAATTGTACTTTTTTTTGAAATTCGTTAACATCGTTCTGAAATTTTGCCATTTTAGAATTTAATTGCGACTCTAATTGTTTTTGTCTGTTTAACAGTTTTGCCTCTAATTCGTCATAAAATTTATATTTTCGCAACAAAGTATCTACGTTTATGTATGCAATGTTATTGGATTTTTTAAGATTATCTGTTTTTAAAGAATCTTGTTCTGTTTTTTCAGAATTATTACCTGTATCTAAACCGGATTTATTTGTAAAATACAAAACAAATAATATTACAAGTCCAAGTATTAAAACTATGTTTATAATTAATTGCGATTTTTTCATTGTTTTAAAATTTTATTAATTTTTACAAAACTATATATTAATTTAATTTTATTATAAATTATTTAATTAAATTTTATTGCTTTTGACGGGCTTATTTTTGATATTATTAACGAAGGAATCATTAACATTAGAAAAGTAACAATTATTGCTCCTAAATTTAATAATAAAATATCTGTAAAATTTAGTTCTACAGGAACAGAAGACATATAATATGCCTCGGGGTCTAATTTAATTATCATAAAGTTTTTTTGTAGCAAAGCAAGTAATATTCCTATTATATTTCCCCAAATCATACCTTTTCCTGTTAAAAAAGCGGCATTATAAAGAAAAATTTTTCTAATACTCCAATTCTTTGCACCAAGCGATTTTAATATACCTATCATATTTGTCCGTTCAATAATTAAAATTAATAAACCCGATATCATATTAAACCCGGCAACAGCTATCATAAGCACAAGGATTATTACAATATTTGTATTAAATAATTCAGTCCACTCAAAAAGTTGAGCATAAATTTGTTTAACATTTTCTACTTTTAAACGCATATTATTTTTACTGTAATTATATCCTACAGCATCGTTAACTTTTTTAGTTATTTTATCTAAATCTTTAAAATTATTTATAAAAATCTGAAACCCTGTTATTTTATTATTCTGCCAATTATTAAGTTTTTTTATGTGCTTATAATCTACAATAACAAAATTTTTATCTATCTCCTCTACCCCTGTTTGATAAATTCCCGTTATAATAAACTTACGCATTCGCGGAGGTTCTTGCACAAAATACATAAATAACTTATCGCCAAGTTTAAAATTTAATAAATCTGCAATTTTTTTTGATATCACAATTTTATTCGATGTTGAATTTTTAGATACATTAAAAATATTGCCTTGTATTAAATGTTTTTTAAAAAACGACCAATCAAAATCATAATCAACACCTTTAAGAATAACCCCCTCTATTTGTTTTTTAGTTTTAATTATACCCGGTTTTGTAGCAAATACCTGAATGTGTTTAATTTCTTTTATTGATTTTAATTTAGATAAAAATTTTTGATTTCTATTTATAGGCTCTGTTTCAAACGAATTATTAGAATCAAAATTAACAATCTGTATGCTACCGGCAAAACCTGTTATTTTATCTTTTATTACTTTTTTAAACCCCGATGTTATTGCAATAGACAAAATCATTATGGTAAAACTAATAGCAACACCAATTATAGAAATCCTAACCATTGGTTTTGATAACTTATTTGAATTATCTTTTGAGCCAATAATTTTTTTTGCAATAAAAAGTTCGGTATTCAATTTGTAAATATTTTTTATATTTTTACAAATGTAATTAATTAAAATTTATAATTATGAAAGCAAAATATTTTTTATCGTTATTTTTATTGGTATTTTCGTTATATAGTTCGGCAATAACATTTGACACCACCATTGTTGTTGGTGCAGAACAAACCGAATTATACATTAATAAATTAAAAAACAAAAAAGTTGCTATACTCACTAATCAAACAGGACTAATAAAAAACACCAGCATTGTTGATAGTTTGGTGTCGTTAAAAATTAACATTGTAAAAATATTTTCGCCCGAACACGGGTTTAGAGGTTATGCCGATGCAGGACAAACAATATCCAACGGAAAAGATAAAAAAACAGGAATACCTATTATATCTTTATACGGAAAACATAAAAAGCCAACAAGCAATGATTTAAAAGGCATCGATATTGTAGTTTATGATATTCAAGATGTTGGAGTAAGATTTTATACATATATATCGACATTACATTATATGATGGAAGCTTGTGCCGAGAACAACGTAAAGCTTTTAATATTAGACAGACCAAATCCTAACGGATATTTTGTTGATGGACCCGTATTAAAACCAAAATTTAAATCATTTATAGGAATGGACCCCGTACCTATTGTTTACGGCATGACTGTTGGCGAATATGCAAAAATGCTTAACGGCGAAAAATGGCTTAAAAATGGCGAAAAATGTAATCTTGAAGTAATAAAGTGTAAAAATTATAATCATAAAAAATTTTATAAGCTACCCGTAAAACCATCACCAAATCTGCCAAATATGACTGCTGTTTTATATTATCCAACTTTAGGACTATTCGAAGGTACCGTTATGAGTGTGGGACGGGGCACCGATGCTCCTTTTCAATTAGTGGGACATCCTAAATTAGAAGACGGATACATAGAATTTACACCTAAAAGTATGCCCGGAGCAAAACACCCCAAGTTTGAGGGAGTTAAATGCAAAGGATACGATGTGCGAGATAACGGAATAGATTATATTGTAGAAAAAAGAGGAATAGGTTTACCTTGTTTAATAAAAGCGTATGCAAATGTTATAGACAAAACAGAGTATTTTAAACCAAGTTTTAATTTGCTTGCCGGAAACTCCGAACTTAAAGAACAAATAAAATTTCGTATGCATGCCGACGAAATAAGAGATACTTGGGCTGCAGATTTACAAAAATTTAAACTAATCAGAAAAAAATATTTGTTATACAAAGATTTTGAATAAAAAATATTGTTTTGTATAAAAAAAAATTATCTTTGTATAATTAAATTAAGTTTAACATTAAAAATACTAAAATTATGAAAAAAAATTTACTTATTGCTTTAGCAATTATTTTATCGGGCAGTTTATTTGCTCAAAATCTTCAAGTAGCTAAAAGAAGTGAGGTTAAATTAAACAAAGCAAACATTCCTGCTGCTTTAAAATCAACTTTAAATACTACTGATACCATTACAACTTATATGGATAGAGGCACAGGCTTCTTT
>JALSQC010000016.1 GCA_026985625.1 Bacteroidales bacterium
TTTTAGCAAAAAAGAATTTTTTACATTTACAACTCCCAATAACGTAAAACTAAACGGTTGGATGATAAAACCTCCTGATTTTGACCCAAATAAAAAATACCCTGTTTATATGTATCTTTATGGAGGCCCGGGTAATCAACAAGTTTTAGACTCGTGGAATTACGATATAATTTGGCACGAGTTTCTTGCTCAACATAATTATATTGTAGCTTGTATCGATAACAGAGGAACAGGCGGAAGAGGAGCTGCTTTTAAAAAACTAACTTACGGACAATTAGGAAAATACGAAACCGAAGACCAAATATCGGCTGCAAAATATTACCAAACTTTACCATACGTAGATAAAAACCGTATAGCAATACAAGGTTGGAGCTTTGGCGGATATATGTCGACTCTTTGCTTGGCAAAAGGAAACGATGTTTTTAAAGCAGCAGTTGCTGTTGCTCCTGTTACAAATTGGCGATATTACGACAGCATATATACCGAACGTTATATGGGTTTACCAAAAGATAATGCAAGTGGTTACGACAATAACTCGCCAATAAATTTTGTAAAAAAAATAAAAGGAAAATTTTTATTAATTCACGGAACTGCCGACGATAATGTTCATTTTCAGAACTCAATAATGCTTGTAGATGCCCTTGTAAAAGCAAATAAACAATTCGAAATGCAATTCTACCCTAACAAAAATCACGGAATATACGGCGGTAATACCCGTTATCATTTATTTACACGAATATTTAATTTTATTCAAGATAATTTATAAAATTTTTTAATTATGGATTATTTAAACGAGGAGATTTGTCATTGTTTTAAAATTACACGAGGCGATATTGTTAAAGCTATAAAAGAAAACAATTTAAAATCTGTTGAAGATGTAGGCAAATACACTAATGCAGGAACAGCCTGCGGCTCGTGCAAGGAAGATATATTTGATATAATAAAAAAAGTTGTTTTCTTAAAAAAATTATAACTTTTTTTATTTGGGTTATTTATAAACCTAAAACAGATTTTCCTTCTTCAAAAATAATATCAACAGGAATTTTTGCTTCGCGTATTTTTAATAAATCTTTTTCTAATTCGGGTTTTATTGTTCCGTATTTTTTAATAAGATTTTTTGCTGCAAGTATATCTCCATCGCCTTGAATTATTATAACTTTTTTAGCCAAATCTTCGTTTGCTTGTTTCATTTTATCAAAATCAACTTTATAAATTCCATTATCGTTACGAGTAATTGCTCCTTTGTCCATATAATAATTAAATGCTATAACGGCTGCACTTCCTTGCGAATGAGCAGAACCAAATCTTACCGAACGAAAAATATCGGCAAGATAAGTTTCAAAATTATCATTAATATTATCTTCTTTTATTATGTTTTTTTCGTTTAGTTTACGAATTAAATATAATCTTAGAACATCGTTATTTAAGTTTTTAATAATGTTGTATGTTCCTTTAAGTGCTTCTTTTACTTTTATTTTTCCATCAATTGTTTTTGACATTAACATTCCGTTACATATCTCAAAAAACAAATTATTCTCAAAAAATGATTTTGAGTTTATATATTTTAATTGCGAACTGTCTATTAATACCTCGGATATAGGATAAAGTATTTTGTTAAATTTTGCTTCGGTAACGTTTTTAAATTGTAGTTTTTTTGTTCCTTTTTCCATTCTTATTTTTCCGTCGGTAGGACGTGTTAGAGCAATATTCTTGGGACCTGCATTACTATATCCTCCGTTGTAAAGAATGTTACAAACTACAATTCCCGAATTTATTCCTAATTCTTGCGATTTATATTTTTCGTCAACCGGTAATTCTTTTTGCAAATCGTGTAAAACGTTAAGATACGATTGATATTTGTTTGTCCATTCGGTATCTACAATCATAACCGAAGCTTCGTAAGCTCCTTTTATGTATAAAAAATGGTCTTCTTCGTTTTCGAAAGCTCCAATTGTAAAATCTATAGGATTATTTTTCATATCAACCCATGCAGCATCACTCTCGTAAAAATCGTCGGTTTGCAAGCCTTTTATTCTTTTTATTAGATAATCTTTAAATTGTTTGTTTTCACAAATATCGGCTGCTGCTTGCAAATGTTTACATATTTCGTTTATTTGTGTTTTATAGGCTTCGTGATAAGGTATTGTATAGTCTTCATCATTTTCATCTTTTCTAAGCAATGTATACATGCTTAATTTATCTTGAAACGGTAATTGTATAAATGGAAGATATTTTATATCGTTTGGATAAAAATTAGCTCCAATAGGTTTACGCTTAAAGCCTTTCACAAAAGGTTCGTTATCGTTTAATCTATCCCAAGGTCCATAATTTATTTTTGCATATTTTAATTCATTTTCATCGGTTATTTTTGCAAAAAGCGAGTCTTTATTTCCGTAAGTTTGATCCCAAAAAATATCATCTACAATCTTAGCGGCGTCAATAAGGTGAGATATTATTTTTTTTTGATTATCGCTTAAATTCGATAAATCGTAATTTAATTTTATTACGGCATATTGATTTAATTTGTCTTGTATAGACATTACCGTAGTATCTTTTACAGTGTTTGTGCTATCAACATTATTGTTATTTTTATTGTTTTGTGTTTCTTGATTATTACAAGCAATAAAATTTAAACTAAGTATAGTAATAAATACATAAAATAGATCTTTTCTCATAATAGTTTTTATTAAAAGTTTAAAGATATAAAGATAATATTTTTTTTATAATATGGTTTATCGAATAAGATTTTTTTTATTTGATTTTTTTATAAATAAAAAAAAGCTACATAAAGTAGCTTTTTTTTATTTTATTATTTTATAATTTTTTTCTCTTTAATTCTTGCTTTTTTACCTGTTAAACCTCTTAAGTAATATATCCTTGCTCTTCGCACTCTACCGTGTTTATTAATTTCTATACTGTCGATAAATGGTGATTGAATAGGGAATATTCTTTCTACACCAACATTATTCGACGACATTTTTCTTACGGTAAATGTTTCGGTTATTCCGTGTCCTTTTCGTTGTATTACTACTCCTTTAAAAACTTGAATACGTTCTTTATTACCTTCTTTAATTTTATACGAAACAGATATTGTATCTCCACTTTTAAAGTTCGGATATTCTTTTTTTACTTCAAAACTGTTTTCAACTTCTTTTAATAAATCCATCTTACTTTTATATTAAAATATTATTTTTTATTAATGGGTTGCAAAAATAGTAATATTTTTTTAATTGTATAAATTAATTTTAATTTATTTTAATTATTCTTTTTTTTCGCTTGGATATAAAAATTTATCGCCTGTTTCTTTTACTATTCTTCTATACCAATCTATGCCATATCCGGGTTGTTTAAGTTTTGGGTTTAAATTATTTCCGTCTTTTTCTTTAATATTACCGTCCATGTATTTCATAAATAAATATTTATAAAAGTTTTTCCATTCGTAAACAGTATTATTAGCTGTATTTACCGAAAAGTTTGTAATATAATCTATGGCATATTCTTTATTTGTTTTATAAAGTTCGGCTGCGGCAATATCTATTGCTTTTGTATATGTTTCGTATTTTTTTTCCAAGTTTTTTATTTTTTTCTCAATTTCGGGGTGTATAACATCGTAACGGGTATATGCAAAGTTCGAAACTTGATTAAAAACCCAAAAGGCTGCGTTATCCGACCATTCCATCATTTTTCCATTACCTTGTGCGTATGTTTCGGGTATTTTATTTATTCCGCAATATAACGGAACGTGAACTGTTGATGCTGCGTCGTCAACTCCAAACCAATTTATTCCTCCAATTGGGTCGGGCAACCACGAACGCGATTGTGTTACAAAAGTAAAGCCTGTTTGTTGTGTAGCAGATGCTCTTTCGTTGCAATATTCTTTTCCATCAACTTTCCATGTTAAAGGTCTCCATCTGTAAGGACAATGAAAAGGTCCTGCTCCTATATCTTTTGTCATATCAAGAGGTGTTCCCTCGAAATGGTCTGCTAAAAATTTAAACATATCGTCGAGTGTAATTTTGCGTTTGGGTTTTATCCAAAGTGGCATGCGGTTTTTTAGGTTATGTCCCGATGCATAATCTTCGTATTTATCCATATCATCGTTAACCATTCTAAAAGCTGCCCAAACTCTTGCTTCGCAAAAACGGGCTCCTCCAAAATCAACGGGAGCATAAGTATCCGAAAAGCTAAAATCTTTATCTTTGCCGTTAAAATATCCTTTTTTTCGTGCAAACGATATTACATCGTCAGAATATAAACAATTATCTGGGTCTTTTAACGGAAATGTTCTAATTCTGGCTTGATTTGCATGTCCGCAAATATATCCATCGGGAATTTTGCGTGCAACCCAAACTGCTCCTTTTTCGCCTTGGCCTTTTCCTATAACTTCCATTATCCAAACCTCGTTTTTATCGGCTATCGAAAAGCTCTCGCCCTCGCTGTAGTATCCATATTTTGCCATTAAATCGGTCATTACTTTAATTGCTTCGCGTGCAGTTTTTGAGCGTTGCAGAGCTATGTATATTAAACTTCCGTAATCCATTATTGCATTATCTTGGTGATGCAATTCTTTGCGTCCTCCGTAGGTTGTTTCGCCTATAGCTACTTGATACTCGTTCATATTTCCAATTACCGAATATGTATGAGCAACTTCCGGTATCTCGCCTAAATATTTTCCTGTATCCCACTCATATATTTTTCGCATCTCGCCGGGTTTATGGTCCATTGCCGGATAGTAATATAATTCTCCATATAATACATGCGAGTCGGCGTTGTAAGATATCATTGTAGAACCGTCAGCCGAAGCTCCTTTTGTTACTAAAAAATTTGTACAAGCAAATGTATTTAAATTTAGTATTATCGATAAAATAATTGTTGTTAAGAATATTTTTTTCATAAATTTTTATTTTTTTATAAATTTTAAAAAGATTCACAAAAATAAAAAAATAATAATAATTTCTAAATTATAAGACTTTATAATTTTAATCTTAAATCTTTATTTTTAAATTTGATTTTTTTAATATTTTATAATATGTCAAATATATTAATAAGTTTAGTTGGTAATAGAGTTATAGCAAATGTTCTTTTAATAGAAGAATTTAAACAAAATATAGATAAATATGTTTTTATAAGCGATAAACGAATGGAAAGCAACGAGTTTAACCGTTCAAAATCTATAATTTCGGCTTGCGAGATTAATGTTGACGATACCGATATTTTAATTGTAAACTCAAATGCTTTATTTAAAATCGAGGAATCTTTAAGTAATTTTAATTTTAGTAATAATGATATTTTTTTTGTAAACATATCAAGCGGAACCAAATTAATGGCTATTGCAGCTTTAAATTTTTTTAGAGAATTTAATAGTAAAATTTATTTTATTCCTGATTTTACTAATATATACCGACAAATTTACCCCGTAATTAAAAATCCCGAAAATAAATTTACCATAAATATAAGTTTAAATAAATACTTTAGAGCTAATGGTTTATCGGCAATACAAATAAAACATAAAATACGCGAACCTTTCGAGAGTTCAAAACTAATGTTTAAATTTATTAAATTTAAAGGTAATATAA
>JALSQC010000017.1 GCA_026985625.1 Bacteroidales bacterium
ATTTTGGTCATCGGTTAAGTCTCCATTAACAGAAAGAGGGTTTGTTATTGTTCCGTCTCCTGTTAGTGTAGAATCAGAGACAATAGTAGGAATATCTTGTGCAACCCAAGCTGTTCCGTTCCAAGTAAGAACTTGACCGTTTATTGCTGTATCAGGTAATTCCATATAATCGCCAAGGTAAACTTGATTACCACTTTCTATATATAATGTATCGTTAGAAAAGGTTAATAATTGGTCGTCGGTAACAATTCCTACTGTTGCTATCTCAACCCAACTTGTGCCATCGAAATACCAAAATGTATTTGTATCGGTATCGTAAACCAACATACTAATATCGTTAGTTGACGATGTGGTTATTGCCATACGCTGTGCCGTTGTTAAACGTGGAATTAAAATTCCTTTATCTTTGTTTTTAGAATAAACCTCGAACAATGCATTTATACTTGCAGGAGTATATGTGCTATCATCGGTTACAACTGTAGTTTGAGCTTTACCATGATATGTAAAACTTAAAAATGTAATAATTATTAATACTAATTTTTTCATATTATTTTGAGATTTAATAAATTAAGATTAACAAGTTTTAATAAAATTCATTACAAAGTTACAATTTTTTTTAATATATACTTGCATACCGTAAATTAAATATAAAGCAATAGTATAATGTGGTGGTAGGGTAAACTTATTATGTTATACTATTAAAAGTAAAATGTATGCAAATAAAAAACAGGTTGTTTAAAAAAATTAAACAGCCTGTTTTTTTTACAGTTAAAAATTAATATTAACTCAAATTACTACTATATGTTATCGATTATAGCATTTAGTGTTTTACTTGGACGCATGGCTGCAAATGCCATATCGTCATTTGGTAGGTAATAACCTCCTATATCTGTTGCTTTTCCTTCGGCATTAGCTATTTCGTCCAGAATTTTATTTTCGTTTTCTTTAAGAGCAATTGCAACTTGCGAAAATTTATTACGTAATTCCTCCGATTCGTTTTGATTAGCTAACTCCTCAGCCCAGTATTGTGCTAAATAAAAATGGCTTCCTCTATTGTCAAGTTCGCCTGCTTTTCGCGATGGTTGACGTTGATTATTTAGATGTTTACTAACTGCTTTATCTAATGTTTCCGATAAAATTTTAGCATTTTGGTTTCCGTATTTTTCCGATAAATGTTCTAACGAAACGGTTAATGCCAGGAACTCACCTAAAGAATCCCAACGCAAATGTCCTTCTTTTAAAAATTGTTCTACATGTTTTGGTGCAGAACCTCCGGCACCTGTTTCGAACAATCCACCGCCGTTTAACAATGGAACTATTGATAACATTTTAGCACTTGTTCCTAATTCTAAAATTGGGAATAAATCGGTTAAATAATCTCTTAAAGCATTTCCCGAAACCGATATTGTATCTTTTCCGGCTTTTACTCTTGGTAATGTAAATCTCATTGCCTCAACAGGCGACATTATATGTATTTCAATATCTTTGGTATCGTAATCTTTTAAATAAGTTTCTACTTTTTTAATAATTTGTGCATCGTGTGCACGATTTTTATCTAACCAAAAGACAGCAGGAACTCCTGTTGCTTTTGCCCTACTTACTGCCAAACGAACCCAATCTTTTATCGGAGTATCTTTTGCTTGACAACCTCTGTAAATATCACCTTTTTCGACTTTATGTTCCATTAAAACATTTCCTTTGCTGTCAACTACTCTAATTGTTCCATTGCCGGGCGATTTAAATGTTTTATCGTGCGAGCCGTATTCTTCGGCTTTTTGTGCCATTAAGCCTACATTTGATACATTTCCCATTGTTGCAGGGTTAAATGCTCCATTTTGTTTGCAAAAATCTATTGCTTCTTGATAAAATGTAGAATAAGAACGGTCGGGAATAATTGCTTTTGTGTCGTGTAATTTGCCGTCGGGTCCCCAAAGTTTTCCGGAGTCTCTAATCATTGGAGGCATAGATGCATCTATAATAATTAAATTTGGTGCATGTAGATTTGTAATTCCTTTATTGCTATCAACCATTGCAATATCAGGATTTTTTTCGTAAACTTTGTTTATGTCTGCTATAATTTTGTTTTTTTTATCTTCGGGTAGTTTTTCTAATTTTTTGTATAAATCTCCTAGTCCAAGGTCTGCATTAATTCCCAGTTCGTTAAAAGTATCGGCATATTTTTCAAAAACATCTTTAAAATAAACCGATACAAAATGTCCAAAAATAATTGGGTCGGATATTTTCATCATTGTTGCTTTAAGATGCACCGAGAATAAAACATCTTTTTGTTTTGCGTCTGTAACTTGTTCGTCGATGAATGATCGAAGTGCTTTAACACTCATAAATGTTCCGTCAAAAACTTCGTCTTTTAAAAGGTGTAATTTTTCTTTTAAAACTGTTACATTTCCGTGCTCATCAACAAATTCTATATTTACATTGTCTTCATTTTTTATAACTATTGATTTTTCGTTTCCAAAAAAATCGCCATCGCTCATATGTGCAACATGTGTTTTTGAGTCTTTTGACCATTCGCCCAATTTATGAGGATGATCTTGTGCGTATTTTTTTACCGATGGGGCAACTCTCCTGTCGGAGTTTCCTTGACGTAGAACAGGATTTACAGCACTGCCTAAACATTTTGCATATCGCTCTTTAATTTGTTTTTCTTCGTCGTTTTGTGGTTCCTCGGGATAATCGGGCAAGTCGTATCCTTTTGATTTTAATTCTTTTATAGCTTCTTTAAGTTGAGGTATTGATGCCGAAATATTTGGTAATTTAATAATGTTTGCTTCGGGTTTGTTAACTAACTCACCAAGAAAAGATAAATCGTCGTTAATTTTTTGTTCCGGTGATAATTTTTCGGGAAAGGTAGCTAATATTCTTCCTGCTAAAGAAATATTTTTGGTTTCAATCTCTACATTTGCAACTTTTGTAAATGCGTTTACAATTGGCAATAATGAGTAAGTTGCAAGAGCCGGGGCTTCGTCAACTTTTGTCCAAATAATTTTTGATTTTTGTGAGTTCATTTTTTAAATATATTAAATTGTTACAATTATTAATTTTGTTTGTCACAAAATTAATGTTTTAGACTTATTTTAAAAAGAAATTTGTTTTTTATTATTGTGTTTATAAACAATATTTTTATGGTTCTAAATCGAATTTTAATTTTAAATCGTTTAATAAATTATTTTTATTAACCATATATTTAAATTTTTCTTCGTTGGTATATGGTATTTTATCTTTTTGTTCGTTCGATTTTATAAGATTTATTTCTAATGTAATTTTTGTATTTTTTAATTCTAAACGTAAAAATTTTAAAATGTCGTCGCTTAAATTTTGTATATCTCTTTTTGTGTTTATGCTTTTTACATCTATTGTTATTATTTTGTTTTCGATATTAAAATGTTTGTTTTCGAGAATTATTTTTAAACGATTATCGTATTTATCTATTAATTTATTCCACGAGTTGTTAAAATCGTCTATAGTAAAATCGTTATTTAATTCTAATGGTTTATTATTATCTGTTTGTGTTGTTTCGGGTTTATCTGTTTTTGTATCATTATAGTTTAACAGGTTTTGCGGAATATTGATATCTGCAGGAATCTCGGCTATATGCGTATCGGATTGCTTGTTGTTATTTGTAGATATTTTTTCTTTTTGGGGTGTTTTAATGTCTTCTTCGGGTTCGTTAATTGTTATATGTTCTTGTTTTGTGGTGTTGTTTTGTGGTGTTGTTTGTTGTTCGGTTGTTTGGGTATTATTTTTTTGTTGTTTTGGTTGTTTTATCTCTATATTATTTTGTTTTTCGGTGGTGTTGTTATTTGTAATACTGCAAAGTTTCATTAGAGTAATCTCTACAAATAATCGTTTGTTTGTGCTTGATTTATAATTTATATCTACTTTATTTAATATTTCTAACGCTTGTAATATAAATTTTACTGTTATTTTTTTTGAATAGTCTAAAAATAGTTTTTTCTGATTTTCGCTTACATCTAATAAATCTAAAGTTATGGAGTCTTTACAAACAAGTATGTTTCGTAAGTGTTCGCTTAATCCGTTAATAAAATAAGTTATATTAAATCCTCTGTTTAGTATATCGTTAAACTGTAAAAGCGTTTGATGTATGTTGTTTTCTATAAAATTATCTATTAACATAAAATATGTTTTGTAATCAAGAACGTTTAGGTTTTCGATAACCGATGCGTATGTAATATTACTGCCTGAGAAGCTAACAATTTGGTCGAAAATAGACAAGGCATCACGTAATGCTCCATCGGCTTTTTCTGCAATTATGTGTAATGCGTTTTCGTCGGCTGTTATGTTCTCGCTCTTTGCTACATATTTTAAGTGGTTTGTAATGTCTTTAATTTTAATACGTTTAAAATCAAAAATTTGACATCGCGATAATATTGTAGGAATAATTTTATGTTTTTCGGTTGTTGCCAATATAAATATTGCATGTTCGGGTGGTTCTTCCAATGTCTTTAAAAAAGCATTAAAAGCTTGTTGCGATAGCATGTGAACCTCGTCTATTATATATATGCTGTATTTGCCTATTTGTGGCGGAATACGAACTTGGTCTATAAGGTTTCTTATATCGTCAACCGAATTGTTAGATGCAGCATCTAATTCGTGTATATTAAACGAGTTTGATTTTTCAAAAGCTTTACATGATTCGCATTCGTTACAAGCCTCAAAATCGTCGGTTATATTTTGACAGTTTATGGTTTTTGCAAAAATTCTTGCACAAGTTGTTTTTCCTACTCCACGTGGTCCGCAAAAAAGATATGCATGAGCAAGATGATTTAGTTTTATTGAGTTTTTTAATGTAGATGTTATTGACTCTTGTCCAACAACCGAATTAAAATTTGATGGACGATATTTTCGAGCCGAAACAATAAAATTATTCATGTTTATTGTATTTTTTTTGTATTATATAGTTTTTGTAAAGTTATTTAATTTAACTCTGTTTTTGTAAATATTGTGCTTTTATTTTAAAAAAAATTGTTTTATCGTTAAATATTTTAGCATCTATCTTTATTTTATCCGAATCATTATCGGTTATTTTAATTTTAACATTAAGTTTGTTAAGTTTATTTGGTTCTATTAAAGCTAAAAATTTCATATTAGAAATTTTTATTGTTTCTAATTCTTTATTCAAACTTTTTGACAATATTTCTTTTACAATTTGTTGTTGCATAACTCCCGGCACAATAGGTTTTTCGGGAAAATGTCCACTAAATATATCATGGTTTGGATTAATTTCTACTTGAGCTTGTATAATATTTTCTATTATTTGCAGATTACTTATTTTGTAAAAATTTTTAATTAACATTTTGTTTTATTGTATTTAGGTTTAACCTTAATTTAATGTTTTTATGTTTTATGTTTATGGTATTTGGAAAATTATTTTTATAATTTTTATACGATATACTTATTATTTTTCGAATTTTATTTGCATTCTCGAGTAAAATTAGATTATTGTTTTTATAATATATAAAATTTTTGCCATATAAGTTTTTAAACTTATACATTATTAACGAAT
>JALSQC010000018.1 GCA_026985625.1 Bacteroidales bacterium
TTGGACTATCTTCGTATAACGGATTGTTTTCCGGCAGATATCCAATGTGTTTTTTCAGTTCTTCGGCATTTTCTATTAAGTTTTTTCCGTTTATTGTTATTTCTCCACTCGTTGGCGAAATGTAATTTGTTATCATTTTCATTGTAGTGGTTTTACCGGCACCGTTTGGTCCTAAAAATCCTACAATCTCACCTGTTTTAACCTCAAAATCGATATTGTCAACTGCTTTTTGACCACCGTATTTTTTGGTTAGATTGCTAATTTTTATATCCATTTTTCTACTAATAATTTTAAATTACTCTCAAAATTATTTTCAGATATTTTTTTTTACAAGCAATTAACAGATTTTAACGTGGCGTAATAATCCTGTTTTAAAATTTTTTAACAAAACCTTTAATGGTAAGAATGTGTTGTATAAAAGGTGCTACTAAATTTCTTATTAAGTTTTAATTAATAAGATTATTTTTTTTAATAATTTTTATTTTAAATTTATCTATATGGTCAAATTTTAGTGTTTTATAAGTGTTTTTTGTAGATTCTAATTTGTTTATATCGCCTTTCCATATACCAATTATATCGTCAGGCGATAAGTCGTCTCTATCCATAACTTTTATTATAATTTTACCGGGATTTTTTAAATGTATAAACGATATTGTGTCTTTGTAAAGATACATTGTAGCATAATTTGCTTCGTGGTTTGATTTAATACTTTCGTAATTTTTATTGTCTAAATTATATATTATCTGCCAGTAAATATCGGGATAACCTTCTCGAAAAGAAAAGTCCATTCCTTTTGGCGAAAAGTATTTATCGTTTTGCAAAATTATACTATCGTTACAAATAGTTGTTTCGTAAATCTCAGGTATGTTTAAGTTAAAAATTATATTTGCTCTGTAATCAATATTTATATTTTGTTTTATTTTATCGCTTTTTAATTTATCAATTATATTTTCGTCGTCGGTTGTAATTTTAAGATTTATTTTATGTTTTCCGTTTTTTAATTTATAAAAATAAATTAAGGGTATCGAAAATTTTATTTCGTTAGTTTTTGTTATATCACAATCGTTACTTTTGTATCCTATTATTGTGTCGTTAATAAAATCAAAACCTGTAAAATATTTGTAGAATAACGGGTCTATTTTTATTATATTGTTATTATCGAAAAGTTTAAATTTAAAACGTTTGTAAACTGATATTTTATCTTTATTTTTTTTTGATAAATTTAATAATTGCTTAATATGTAAACGTATTGTTAATGTATTTTTATATTGTTCGATATGTATTTTAGAATAATTTTTAAAATCATCAGATGCACTAATAATATTATAATTAAGTTGTTTGGTATCAAGATATCTGTCCCATTCGTCGATGCAAGATGTTAATAAAAAAAATAAAAAAATAATTGTTATATTTATTACTTTCATTTGCTTGTTGTTTTGTATTTAGTTGATACCAAAAAATTATTAATAAAAAAATAAAACATAAAAGTATAAATAATTTTTGAGTGTTACAATATTTATTTTATATCATATCGGATTTTTATATAACAATAATGTTTTATTTTATTAAAAATTTATTCTCATAACAAAAATTAAATTCCGTCCCGGTGCTGATATTCCCGAAGCAAAAACTCTGTAATTTTTATCTAAAATATTTTTTACTTGTGTTTGTATCATCAAAAATTTATTTATACGATACGATGCCGCTAAATTAAGAGTATACCAAGCAGGCATACCGTCGGGGGTTGCTTTAGAAAAGTTATCTTCGCCGTAAAAATTATAATCTTTTAGGTGTTTCCAACCATTGTAAAGCGAATAAAACTCTATATTAAGATTATTTATTTCAAGATTTATTCCTGTTTTTCCATAAACGGGAGGTATATGATCAAGCGGATAATCCGTGGTATCGGTTTTTATTCTTCCGTAAGTGTAATATATCGACGAATATAGTGATAAATAAGATGTTATATTTGCTTTTATTTTTCCCGAAAATCCGTATATGTAAGCATTTCTTGCATTGACATTTGCAAAAACTTTGCTCATTGTTCCTTCATACATAATAGAATCTTGTCCGTTAAATAAAAAAGGTTGAGTTGTAATAGCATCGTTATAAATCGAATAAAAAGCATTTGTTTTTATAAGTATATTTTTTTTAATAATTTTTGATATATTTACTTCGCCTGTATAAACATATTCGGGCTTTAAATTATTATTAGGAACTATTATAGTTCCGGGTTGCGAGTCGAAAACTTTACTTACATCGTCAACATTAGGAGCTCTAAATCCTGACGAAATGTTTGTAGATATATTAAATTGATTTGGAGTTTTTATTATAAAACCGAGATTTCCGTTAAACGCCGAATTTTTTTGCGATATATTGTCGAACGGAAAAGAATAAAAACTTTTATCAACAAACAAGCAATTTAAACTTGTATAGTTATAACGTATTCCGTCGTTAAGCAAAAATATATTATTAATTTCCCAAGTATGTGTTGCATATACCGCAGCACTTAACATTTTAGAGCCTCCATCGGGATAACGGGTATCAAGTGGCGATTTTTCTCCGTTGACAATGTTTTCGGTTTCGGCTTTTGATTGCACGTAGTTAAATTGCGACTCTAATCCGTATCGCAGCTCATTATTGTTTATGATTTTTGCAAAATCTATGTTTGCCGAACCAACATTTACAGTCTCGGTTCTATGATTAAGATTATTTTTTTTAAATTTTCGATTATGGCGGCTCTCCTCAATATTTTGATATGCTAAAATAAACTGCATATTATCGTAATATTTTGTTGGTTTATTTAACTTTAAATTATACGAACTTAAAAAACGTTTTTGTGGACCGTAATACCAATCGGCATATTTTAGATTGTTTCCGTTGTATTGACTTAATCTGTCGTATCGCGGAATGTTTGTCGATGTAGAGTATTGTATATTTAAAATATGCTTTGTTTTATTGTTTGGCGAGAATAATAATTTTTGCATAAGGTCGTATTGCGAGTATCCCGAACGTCGTTGTATATTTACATTAGAGTTTTTTATCATAGTATCTTTGTTATCGACACGGGCAACAAAATATTCACACTTTCCAAAATCGGGATAAGCGGGCAAACGATTTGCTCCTTGTATTAAATCGCCAAAAATATGAATACTTGCCGAGCTTAGCGATGCAAACTTTTTGCCTCCAACATTTACATCGAAATGCGATGATTGTTCGTTGTTAGCGGTAGCATAACGCATATAAATATTGCCATTAGATACAATATTACTATCTATTGATAATTCCGGATTTTTTGTAAAAAGATGTATTACACCTCCAAGGGCATCGCTGCCGTAAACTACCGAACCAGGCCCGTAAACAATTTCGGTGCGTTGCAACATAGACTCGTCAACCGTAATAATATTTTGCAAATGTCCGCCTCTGTAAATAGCATTATTCATTTTAACACCATCTACAACAAGTAAAATTTTATTTGTTTCAAATCCGCGTATTATTGGACTACCTCCTCCCATTTGGCTTTTTTGAACAAAAATATCTCCCGACTCTTGTAACATATCGGCAGAATTACCGGGGTTTGTTTTTGATATTGATTGCAAACTTATAACCTCGATTTGGCGAGGAACATCATCGGCTTTTTCTTTAAATTTATTTGCTGAAACAACAACCTCGTTAACATTAATAATATTCTTGCTTAGATAAACTATAAAATTGTTTGATTTAATTTTATCATACGATAAAATCTTAGTTTTGTAGCTAGAGTGCGAAAAACTTATTTTGTTTGAATTTTTTAGTGCAGATATATCTGCTATTCCGTTTTTATCGGTTATTATTTGATTTGATTTACTTGATATTATAACATTCTCTATACCTTTGTAAGTCGATTTATCTATTACTTGTATATTTTGTGAGAATAAAGTAATTGATAAAAATGTAAAATATAATATTATTATTTTTTTCATGTGTTTTATTTTTTATTAATACCGTTAACAAATAACAATACGGACATAGATTGCATTGTTATCTGCGTAAAATGTTAATTTATAATTTGTTTTGTAATTTATTTAATAATTAGTGTGTTGTATTTACAGTAAATGTAATATTTTAAATTACCTGATTTATAATAAAAATTATTATAATATAACATTGTTAATACACTAATAAATATAAAGTTAGAATTTTGGAGGAGGAGGAATAATATCTTTTATAAAATTACGATAAAAAGTTTTAAAATAAAATATCGAATTATTAATGTTATTATTAAAAAAAGTAAATACAAATACGTTATTAAAAAAAGCAGGTTTAAAAATATTAAACGTTAATTTTTTTTGATTTTTTGACGACGTTTTATCTGTAACAAAATTATTTATAACTAAATTTAACTTTTTGTAACCCAATGTTTCTTCTTTATCCGATAAACATTTTAAAACAATATTATCTCCCGATACATTTATTGATTTTACATCGTATAATTTATTTTTGTATATAAATTCTTTATTATGTTTTTTCCAATTAATTTTATTAAAATCTGTTTTTGATAATTTAAAAACCGATATTGATGTTTCGGTATTTTTATAATCGTTAAATGTAAAGCTAAAATAAAAATAATATCCTGTAAACAGATATAAAAATAAACTTAAAAATAATATCGATAAAATTCTTTTCACAAAAAGATTTTTTACAAATATATATTATTTTTTAACTTGCAGAATTATTATTTTAGCAAATATTATATAAATAACATAAGGAAAGTCAAAATAACAGATATGAATAAAAATATTAAAAAATTAGCAGTTTTAACATCGGGAGGCGATTCTCCCGGAATGAACGCTGCAATTCGAGCAGTTGTTCGTGCCGGTATATATAACGGAATGGAAGTATATGGTGTTCGTCATGGGTATAAAGGTTTAGTTTATAATCAGATAGTAAGGTTAAAATCTCATTCGGTAAGCAACATTATTCAACGTGGCGGAACAATATTAAAAACTGCACGATGCCAAAAATTTAAAACAAAAGAAGGTAGAGATTTAGCTTATAAAACTTTAAAAGATAATAATATTGATGCTTTAATTGTAATAGGCGGCGACGGAACTTTTACAGGTGCAAATATTTTTACAAAAGAATATAACTTTCCTATAATTGGTTTGCCCGGAACAATTGATAACGACCTTTACGGAACCGATTACACAATAGGTTACGATACAGCGTTAAATACGGTTATAGAAGCTGTTGATAAAATAAGAGATACGGCAAGTGCTCACAATCGTTTGTTTTTTGTAGAGGTTATGGGACGCGATGCGGGATTTATTGCTTTGCGTAGCGGAATAGCTTGTGGTGCAGAGGCTGTTCTTATTCCAGAGATACCTACTCATATAAAAGAACTTAAATCGTATCTCGAAGAAGGTTTTACACGCAAAAAAACAAGCGGAATAATTATTGTTGCCGAAGGCGACAACGAAGGAGGAGCCCTCGAAATTGCCGATAAAGTTCGTAACGATTTTACCGATTACGATGTTAGGGTTACAA
>JALSQC010000019.1 GCA_026985625.1 Bacteroidales bacterium
ATGCCATAGAAATTGCAAACGAGAAAAACCCTGATTTAATACTTATGGATATATTATTGCCTGATATAGACGGACTTACGGCAAGTAAAAAAATATTAGAAAAAAATCCCGATGCAAAGATTATAATTCAGTCGGCATACTCGTCTAACGAAGAAAAATCTTATGCAAAAGAAATTAATTGTGTTGATTTTTTAACAAAACCAATTAAAAAAAATATATTAATAGATACAGTAAAAAAACATTTGCAATAACACTTGTTTTATTTTTTATTGATATGTATTTTGGTAAAAAAAGTTAATTTATAATCCGGAAAAATATTAGGGTGTAAAATTTTTATAATATCTTTTAAAATTAAATCGGGATTAGTAAATCCTGTTTCCCAGTAATCGTTACCTCCATTATTGTTTATTTTCTTTGTAAAAATATATACATTGTTATTTTTTACCGATTTGAAATATTTTATTTTTTGATTAAAATTTACAAGATTATTTTCTGTTGTAAACCAAAAATCGGCATTTTTTGCTTTATTAAAAAAGAACTCAAATTTTATGGGAATACTGCCTGAGTTTGTATCGTTTTTTAAAATATAATCGGCTTTAGCATCGTTAAAAACTTTGGCTATATAACTATTACCTCCTGCCGCATACCAATTATCGGCAGTGTAACTGCCTTGCATAACGCTAGGTTTGGTGTTAATATTTTTAACCTTAGATAGTAACAATTTGTATTTGCTCTCGGTAATCGAGAATAAACTATCGGCAATATTTTCTTTGTTGTATATTGCTGCAATAAATTTAATCCACTCGGCTCGTGCAAGTAACGATTTTTCTTGCCAGTCGATAACAAAAGCAATATTGTAATTTAGTTTCATTAATTTTAAAAGCGACGGATTTATTTTGTTCCAACCACTTGTAAAAATAATATCGGGATTTAGTTCAACAACTTTTTCTTGATTTAAAATATCGACATTGCCAACAAGTTGTATTTTTTTTTGCCGTGTAAGGTTTATTACATCTTTATTGTATATATACAACGAATCGGCAATGGCAGTAATATTATTGTTTAAACTTAGTTTGTAAAACATTGCAATTTGTGTTGCCGATAAAACAATACTTTTTTTGGGTATGTGCATATAAAATCTTGAGTTTTTGTTTTTTGGTAATTTTGAGGTATCGTTGTAGTATATAAAATATTCCCAAAATATTTTATTATTATTCCAAGGATTAAAAACTGTTATTTTTTTATAATTTTTGTAATAATCGATTTTAAATCCTTTTGCATATTTAGGACTTTTTGACTTTATTATTTTAACTTCTGTCGATTTGTCTAAGTTGTATTTATACTTATTGTTACAAGATAAAATTATACTTATTGTAAATAAAATTAATAATAATTGTGTATGCTTCATAAATTATTTGTTTTAAGATAGTTATTTTAATTAGTTTTACTATATTTAGTATAAAAATCACCTATTTAGTATATAGCAATAACAAATCATAAGAGTTATTATTATTTTTTAAAACAAAAAGCTCCCGGAATTATTCCTGTTTTAAAAGTATCTACAGCCTCGCCTTTTGTTGTAAATATATAAACAATTCCGTTTTGATTAAAGTCAATAGCATCTCCAACGTAAACATTATTTGTATAAGGGTTTATATCTAACGAATAAAAATTAGCTCCATTGCTTGGTATAAGAGGATTTGCAGGTAAATTATTATCGTCAATACTCATACAATAAATACCTGAATTTTGAATGTTTTGTGTTGCCGACCAATTACCGTAAACAAAAAATAGCGAGTCTTTATTTTTGTTTGTGCATAAATCAAAAGGCGAAATGTTAATATCATCAAAAATAAAAGTTTTTTCTATACTAAAATTTTCGGGGTTTATTTGTGTTAATTTTGCATTTTCTTGTCCGTAAGAACTTCCTGCAAATCCTCCGTCAGATAAAACCCAAAGTTTATTGTTTTTGTCTATAATTATAGAGTTTGGTTGTTTGCCAACATCTAAAGAGTCTATTAATTTATCGGTAGTTACTTCAATTTTAAGTATTTTATTATCGTATGACCACGAGTTTGTAAAAACATAATTCTTGTATTTAATAAAATTTTCGCTTGTGTGCTTTATGTTTATGTTTCCTGATATTGTATTTGTCTGAAGATTAATTATATATAATGATTTTGAATATAAATCGCTAACGTATGCTTTATAGTCGTTTATAAAAACTATGTTACGAGGCGATGATAAGCCTGTTATTTTTCCTGTATATTTAAAATTATTAGTGTTTATTATATATATTTTGCCCGAATTGTTTATTACAATGTATCCTGTAGAGTCTTTTATGCTCATCGATTGAGCAACATCACCCAAAGGTAAGGCGTTTGTGTTATAAAATACATTGTTTAACGTTTGTTTTGTTTTAGGATTATAAAATGTTAACGACGAATTGCTATACATAAAATTTCCCTCGTTTATTACAAAAACTCCATAATCGGGTTCTCTTGTTTTAAGACGATTAAAATTATATATACTATCATCGTCCATACACGAGGTAATAAATAATATTGATATTAATAATAATATATATAATTTGTTAATCATTAATTAAAATTTTAGTTTTATTTGTAATAAATAATTTTGCCGCGGCATTGGTCTGCCGAGAACTGTTCTATATTCCTCGTTAAATAAGTTATAAATTTTAAATTTTAAATCAATATTTATATTTTTAATATTAAACATTTTACCAAAAGATAAATTATTCATAAAGTATGGATATAGCCAATCTCTACGGCTTATTTCTTGCGACGAACTAGTGTAACGTTCGCTGTATGAGTTATGTATGTAGTTTATATAATATTTTTTATATTTTATACTTATAAAAATATTTCCCGAGTGTTTTGGTATATAGGGCAGTTGTTTGTTATAAGCATCTTTCCATATTAGCGAGTCGCCTTTGTTTATTGAACTTGTGTAAGAATAATTAGCATTGGCAAATATATGTATTTTATTAATTGTATAATTAATTTTTGCATTAATTTCTATTCCTTGCGATTTTACTTTATTAATATTATAAGGACTCCAATATCCGAGAGGCGATGGTAACCAAATTATCCAATTATTTATATAAGAGTAGTAGTATGTTGCCGAAAATAATATGTTAAATATTTTGTTAGTTTTTTTGTTTAAAACTAAAGAAATATCGGCAGATCTACTTTCTTCGGGTTTTAGGTTTGGATTTCCACCGGGTTGCCAATATAAATCGTTAAGCGATGCAATATTGTAGTTTTTAGAAACACTTGCTTTTATATGTAAATCGTTATTTTTAGATATTAAATAATCTATGCCAAAAAATGGTATAATAGGTATAATTTTATTATCTACTAAATTTTGCCGTATTATTATGCTGTTTGATAATCTGTTATTTGTTTTATTGTATAGAGATATATAAAAATTATTTTCTTTGCGTATTTTATTATAACCATTATTTTGTATTATCTCTTTTGTTTTTACTTTGTGGTAATTAAACGAGTAATTTGTTGATATTAATATGTTATCAGAAAATTTATATTCGTAGTTGATTTTATTATATAACGAGTTCGATACTCCGTATGAGTTTATAACATTATAATAACCATTGCCGGATATGTAATTTTTTAATTTGTAATTTATTTGTTTGTTAATAACAGCCGAATAAAAATTTATTTTCGATTTGTTTTTATAATATGTCGATTTAAAAAATATATTGTTACTTAAATCATTTTGTTTGTTAATGTTTGAGTAATCGTTACCCTCGTAAGTATTTAGTCGGGGAATAGCTCTGTTGGTATTTTGATGCCAATAATTTAACGATAATGTTATATTGTTTTTTTTGTAATTAACAGACTGAAAAAAACCGTTTTGATAAAATTCGGCATTTTTATTTTTCTGATAGGGGTATATATATTTCCCACTTAAAGAATCAATAGTTGATATATTTTTATTTTTAAAAGTAAAATCGTTTTTAGAATAATTATTATATAATTTTGTAGAAAATTGCAGATTTTTTATTCCCGTGTTTATCGCAACAAAACTGTTAATAGTTGTATAGCTTCCTATATCTTGTATAAAAACTCCCGAAAGTTTATTTTTCCAATTAATTTTGTTGTATAGATTTATATTTCCGCCCAAAGCTCCTGATGTATTTATTATAGAACTTCCTCCATAATTAATAGATATATTGTTAAATAAATTATTTGGAATTAACGAGAAATCTACTTGCCCAAGCATTGGCGATTTTAGACTTATACCGTTAAATAAAACATCGGTGTGTGATGTCGCTGTTCCTCGTATTGATACGGTTGATAGCGATGTTTTTCCATAGTTTTTTACAAAAACAGGTGTATATTTAGATAAAAGTTCCGATAATGAGTTATTTGTTTCTTCGGCAATAATATTTGAGTCTATTTTTTGAATTATTATAGATGTTTCTTTTATATTTTTTTTGTCACTAATTGTAATTTGCTTAATTTTAATTGTATCGTTATTATTTGTTTGACAATAAGATACTTTGTAAATAAATATAAATAATATGATAATTTGTAACAGCTTCATAACTTAGTTTGTTGCTGTTTTTATTATTTTTTTTACAAATGTTTTGTTTTGTGTTGATATTTTTAAAAAATAAATATTAGGCGTTAAAATATCGGTATTTAATATTATATTTTTTTTGTTAAAATTTTTACTTACAATTATTTTGCCTAAATAATTATATATTTTTATGTTATTAATATTATTATTGTAAGATATATAAATTTTGTTTGAGCAAGGATTAGGATAAACTATTAATTTATTATTAGATTTTTGTGTTATATTAGATTTTTGTTGATTAATAACACCAATACCATTAAGGTCGAAACCTCCGCTTGCAAAAGGAGTAGGAAACGGGTCGTTAATTTTATGACCATACGAGTCCCACGAGCAATAATTATTATTTATATCGCCAATAACATCAATAATTTTTACATAAACAATACTGTCTATATTAATATTTGCAGAGTCTTTAATGTCATCAAGGTCAAAAGGAGTTCCGTAGTCGTTAACATATTTACCTGCAAGATTATTAAATTTTGCAGGATTTAAATATCCAAATCCATCAATTTGGGCAGTATCTTGAGTTAGAGATTGCGATGGAAATCTTATAAAATTAATACCATTGCTGCTTACCTCTACAAAAGCAAGTTCTAAAAAATAATTATTTTCCGATGCTTTAAATCCGTTTTCGAAAACGGCAAAATCAAACCCTTGTCCGTTTTTTATAGGGTTGTTAAATTTTAAAATTGCATAACCGCCGTCGCCAAGACTAACAACATTTAAGTTTCCGTTTGGTTTACCCAAAGCAAAAGAATTTTCGCCAAAATATGCTTTGTTTGTGGTATCTTGTCCGTTAATTAAAGTATAATTTGTATCCTCTATATTTAAATAT
>JALSQC010000020.1 GCA_026985625.1 Bacteroidales bacterium
TTGATGGGGAATAACTTCTGCTGTAAGAAGAGGAACTACTTGAACGGCTAGGATTACTGTAAGAGTTTCGGTTTACACGATTTTGTCTGTAATTATTTTTATGAGAGTAATTAGAATTATTATATCTTGAAGTACTGCTTGGTTTCGAATAAACTTGCTTTTTATTATAACTTTTATAATTTGAATAGTTGTTTTGTCTTACTTGTTTTGATTTTGAATAATTTAATTTGTTTGACGAACTATTATTTTTTCTTAAAGAATTATTATAAGAACTTTTATTTGAATTAACAGGTTTACTTATTCTTTTAGTATTTGATTTTCCGTTTAATGAATTGTTAATTCTACTATTGCTATTATTAGGTTTGTAATTATTTGAGTTATTAACAGGTTTATTTACTCTTTGGCTCGAAGAACTACTGTTTGTAGTATTAATTCTACCTGAATTACTTGGTTTATATTCGCTTGAATTACTTATAGGCTTATTAACTCTACTATTTGTTCCGGAGCTTACAGATGAATTAGGTTTTTGAGCATCATTACTTATATTATTTTCATTAGATATATTTAATCCTCCCGAACTTACAGATGTATTAGGTTTACTAATAGTACTGTTAGCTTGCGATGCCGAACTTGCTCCGTTAGACATACTTGCTGAACCGGGTCTTAAGGTCGAAGAGCTTTGGTTGTTTTGACTTTCGTTTAAATTTAAAGAAGATGAGTTTACTGATATAGGTTTGTTTAAAACTTCTTTATTATATTTAGACACAAAGGAATTGTAAGAACCGCGAGCTCCACCATTGCTTTCTCCACTTCTATGTCCGTATGATACATCAGGTTCGTAACTATTATAGTAATAATTTCCATAATAACCATCATAATATCCATCCCAGTAACCATCTGCATAGCCGTTCCAATATCCATTATTATAACCGTTCCAGTATCCACCACCCCAGTATCCTCCGTAATATGGATAATAACTCCAGCCGTGGTATCCATACCAATTATAATATCCGTAACCATAGTAAGGTCTATAATAATATCTATGATAAGGCCACCAATTATACCCTAAATAAACACTTACACCCCAATCCCAAGGATCGTAAGAATACCAATATGAGTTTGTATAATAACTATCATAATAACTAAATCCACAATAATCATCATCAAAACGTCTTATTCGTGACGAATATTCGTAATCATAATAATCGTCATAATAATTATTTGTTATATAAGTATTGCCATTTTCATCGGAATATTGTTCCGATGTAGAATAATTATAACTTTTATTATTTATTGTATCGTTTTGATTTTGAGAATAATCTTCTATATCATTACTCATTACTCTCGCCGGCGAGTCTTGAGGCTCGTTGTAATTATTATTATCATTAGATACATTATTGTCGGAGCTCATAACTTGAGGTTGCGAACTCGAATCGTAAATATCGTCGTAATTATATGTTAAATTGTTTGTTGTGGTACAAGAAACAATAAACAAAGACGAGATTAGCATTAGTTTAGTTAAGTTTTTCATTTTAAATTCCTCCAAATAATTGTTAATTTTAGGTAAAATTATTAAATTTTATTTCTTTTGTAAATATTTTTTATCAAAACTTGTAAAAACAAATACTATACCAAAATGGCAAAATTCTTAACAAAAAGAGACGAAAATTATTCTCAATGGTACAACGAGCTTGTTATTAAAGCCGATTTAGCCGAAAATTCCGATGTTAGAGGTTCTATGGTTATAAAACCTTACGGTTATGCAATATGGGAAAAAATGAAAGCACAATTAGACAAGATGTTTAAAGAAACAGGACACGAAAATGCATATTTCCCTTTATTTATTCCCAAATCGTTTTTTTCGAAAGAAGCCAGTCATGTCGATGGTTTTGCTAAAGAATGTGCTGTTGTTACTCATTATAGATTAAAAAACGACGAAAACGGAAAAGGAATTGTTGTTGACGATACTGCAAAACTAGAAGAGGAATTAATTGTTCGTCCAACATCTGAAACTATAATATGGAATACATATAAAAAATGGATACAATCTTACAGGGATTTACCTATTTTAATTAATCAATGGGCAAATGTAGTTCGTTGGGAGATGCGAACACGCTTATTTTTGCGTACTTCGGAGTTTCTTTGGCAAGAGGGACATACTGCACATGCATCTAAGCAAGAGGCATTGGAAGAAGCAAAAAAAATGATTGATGTTTATGCTAAATTTGCCGAAGAATGGATGGCTTTACCTGTAATACAAGGAACTAAAACACAAAACGAAAGATTTGCAGGTGCTCTCGAAACATATACCATTGAGGCTCTAATGCAAGATGGTAAAGCCTTGCAATCTGGAACATCGCATTTCTTGGGTCAAAATTTTGCAAAAGCTTTTGATGTTAAATTTGCGTCTAAACAAGGTAAATTAGAATATGTTTGGGCTACATCTTGGGGTGTATCTACACGACTAATGGGAGCTTTAATTATGGCTCATTCCGATGATAACGGGTTAGTTATTCCTCCAAAATTAGCACCAATACAGGTAGTTATAATTCCTATTTACAAAAATAAAGAACAACTCGATAAAATATCAATTAAAGCTAACGAAATTGCAAATAAATTACGAAATAAAAATATATCGGTAAAATTTGATGATAGAGATACACAAAAACCGGGATTTAAATTTGCCGAATACGAATTAAAAGGCGTTCCTGTTAGAATTGCTATAGGACCTAGAGATATGGAAAATGACAAATTAGAAATAGCTCGACGCGATACTCTGGATAAAAAAATTATAAATCAAGAGGGAATCGAAAATTATGTTGAAAATTTATTAAACAAAATACAAAAAAATATCTATAATAAAGCTCTTGAATTTAGAGATAAAAAAACTATTAAAGTTAATACTTTTGACGAATTTAAAAAAGCTGTTGAAGATGGAGGTTTTGTTTTAGCTCATTGGGACGGAACAAGCGAAACCGAAGAAAAAATTAAATCATTAACAAAAGCTACAATCAGATGTATTCCATTAAATAATGATAAAGAAGAGGGGAAATGTATCTTAACAGGTAAAAAATCAATTCAAAGAGTTATTTTTGCAAAAGCATATTAAACAATTATATTATGAACAAAAAACCGGCTAAAGAAATAATTTTAGATATAATTAAAGAAAAATCTAAAGCAAAAAAAGAAGTATATAATAAAACGTTTGAAGGATTTAAAAATCTTAAAAACGAATTAAAAATTTTTGTTAATGAAATAAATAAAAATTTAGATAAATTTGATAAAGATTTATTGCTTAAATATAACGATAGGGGTGATTTTGAGGCTGAGATTAAAATTGCCGGCGATATATTAATTTTTAATATGCATACAAATGTTTTTGAATTTGATGATGAACATGGTGTTTGGAAAATATCCTATGTAAGAGATAATAAATTAAATTCGTATTGCGGAATAATTAATATTTATAATTTCTTATCGGATTCGTTTAAATACAACAGGTTAGATGATGTTGGATATTTAATAGGACGTATTTTTATAAACAAAGAAAATCATTTTTTTGTAGAAGGAAAACGTCAATTAGGTTTTTTGTATAATGATTTTACTAATGGAATTTTTAATAAGCAAAATATAAAAAAAGTAATAGAGTCAACTGTTCTTTATACATTAGATTTTGATTTGCTTGTGCCTCCTTATAAAGCTGTTAATATTGCATCTGTAATGCAAATAAAAGAAAACATAAATAATGCAAAATTAGCAACAGGAAAACGGCTTGGGTTTCAATTTTATAACGATTCCGAGAAAATTGAATAATATAAAAAAAGCTGTTTATCAAATATTGAAAACAGCTTTTTAATTATTAACAATGGAAAAAGTATATCATAATTATTTAAGCAAAATATCGTAAGTTTTCCCTTTTATTGTAACAGTGGCATTATTATCGCAATCTCCTGTTCCGTAATCAATAACACGTTTACTTAGTCCGTCGGGTTGAATTTCTATTGTGCCTTTTTGAATCCATTTGCAACCAATTTGAACTTGCAAATACGATGTTATTGTTAATGTATATGTTCTTCCTTCGGAGTTTGTTCCTATTGCCGAACCTGTTATATGATAAATATCATCTGTTAAACCATTCCAGCCAAGTATTCCTCCATTAATAGTATCGGGAGTCATATATCCTGTTTCTTCGCCTGAGTACCATTCTCTATTACGGGTAGATTCCCAAGATATTTCTTTATTATCGGGAGTTGTTATGTTTCCGTTTACAGATATTGTAAAGTTAGTATGTCCGTCGGAATTTTTTCCGTTATTTGTAATAGATTTTGTTCCTTCTATTTTATAATCGTTTACGTAGTAATCGTCAAAACTAACAGATATTTGTGTTCCTGAAGTTTTGTATCTGCCACTCATTGTATAAATAATTTTTCCTTTACGTTTTTTACCGTCTGTTCCTAAACAATACGATGTTCCAAAATCTACAGTTACTGTTTTAGGAAAAGTTGTATCAGGCCAATCCGGCGATACTGTTACTGTTGCACAATTTCCAAAGCTATAATAGTTTGTGGTTTTATTGCTTTCTTCGTCGTTTGCAGTTTCGTCAACAATGTTATATACATCGTTAAATAAATTTTCTGCATACGAATTGTCTGTTGATGTTGTTGTTTCTTTATCTAATTTTGATTTTTTACACGAACTAAAAACAACTGCAATGGCAAAAATTGTGTAATAGATAATAGAGAATTTTTTCATAATAAATAATTTTAGTATTTAATAATACAATATTACTACACTAAAATTATTTTTTACCCTTATTTAATTCTCGAAAAAATTTTAAAGCTATGCGAAAATTGATTTTTTTCCGATTTTTCTACAAATTCTTCGTAATCGAGTTTCCATTCGTCAAAATTTATATCAGGAAAAAATGTATCGGCATCAAATTCTTTATCGATTTGTGTAAGATATAATTTATTTGCTAACGGAAGAAATTGTTTGTAAATCATTCCGCCACCTATAATAAAGTTTTCTTTTTCGGTGCTTGCTTTTTCTATTGCTTCGTCAATAGAAAATACAACATCTGTATTTTCAAATTTATCGGTTTTATTATCTGTAATTACAATGTTTTTACGGTTTGGCAATGCTCCTTTTGGTAGCGATAGAAATGTATTTTTTCCCATTATAACAACATTGTTTGTTGTATATTTTTTAAATCGTTTTAAATCGTCGGAGATATGCCATAATAATTCGTTATTTTTTCCTATTGCATTATTTTTTGCTATTGCTACAATTATAGATATATTTTTCATTTTATTAAAATTTTAAACCGATATACTACCTTTAATATGAGGGTGTGCATCGTAATTTATTAGTTCTATATCATTATATTTAAAATTAAAAATATTTTTAATATC
>JALSQC010000021.1 GCA_026985625.1 Bacteroidales bacterium
TTTTGTTGTTTTCCAATTTTGGGTTTGTTTTTGTTTTAATAACCATTTTTTTAAATTTTCTACCGATGTTTTATCGTTTGCTACTTCGTCAAATGCTTCTATCATAATAGCTTGCGTTTCTATAGGAGCTTGATACCAAAAATAACCCGGCTTGTTATTTTTCCAATACATTCCCATTTCGTCGTTAGTTATAGAACGTTCTTTTAGCGATTTAATAATATTTTGTTCTACAGGTATTCCTGTTTTTGCCATATTACTGCGGTTTAATGTTAAGGCTATCATTCCTTGCGAGTATATAGATGTTTTTGTCCAATATTTTTTTGCTTGATTATAATAATAGTTGTATGCTTCTTTGTTTTTATTTTTTATTGGAATGTTTTTAAAAAAACTACGTGCATACAGGTATTGTATCTGTGTATTGTATATATGGTTATTTTTAAGTTCGTCTTTATTGTATGTTTTTTTTAGCCGTTTATAATCTTCGTTAATTCTATCGTCGGTATATTTTACAGCCTTAATTATCATATTATAAATTTGACGGTTTTCTTGTATTTTTATCACGTTTAAGTGATTAAGATGTCCCATTCCGGTAATAATGTATTGTGTAATAAAACGGTTGTCGGGCATTCCTTTAAACCAAGGCCAACCTCCGTTTGGCGATTGTGCTTTTTGCAATTTTTTTAAAGCTTTGTTTAGTTCGTTGCTCATTTTATTTAAATTAAAAAGAAGAGCAATTCTTGCTTTTTGTTCGCTCTCGTTTTTACCGTCTATAACCCAAGGAGTTTCTTCGAGCATTAGGGATTTTAATTCTTGGTTTTTTTCTAAATTAGATAGTAGAGCTTTTGAGTTTTTTTGGTTTTTCCACGAATCAAAAACAGCTTTTATTTTTGGTGATGAGTTTGCTATAAATGTTGCTAACGAGTTGGCATAAAAACGATTAAATGTTTGTTCGGAACATTCGTAAGGATACTCCATTAAATACGGTAACGCTTGAACTGCATACCAAGCAGGATTTGATGTAAACTCAAGGGTGTATTTGTAATTTTTTAATGTTTTTGATTTATTGTTTTTTAATTTTTTAAAAATAAATGTTTTGGTTTGATTTCCGTTTACAGGTAATGGTAAGCTCTCGGTTACCAACATTCGGTTGCTTAAAACGGGAATAACATTTTCTTCGGCATCGGAATAATTTCCTGATTTGGCAACAACTCGATATTTTATTGCACTAATGTTATCGGGAATTGTAATTGTTGCCGATATTAATTTGTTTTCGCCTGCAGGTATTTTTATGCTTTGTTTTTTTATGTTGTCGATTAAAATAGGTTTATTGCTAAATGCGTCAAAAATTAAAATATCGTAATCAATGTTAAGTTCTTTTTTTGAGATATTAGATATTTTTAATGGAAATTCTATTTTGTCGCCTTCTCGAAAAAACCGGGGAGGATTTGGCATAACCATAAGTTTTTTTTGAGTTATAAGTTCTTTTTGTATGTTTCCTATTTTTAAATCTTTTGTTGTTGCCAATCCTATTATTTTCCATTTTGTTAAAGACTCGGGAACGGTAAACTCAATAACTAATTCGCCTTTTGAGTTTGTTCTTAGATTTGGATAAAAGAACGCTGTTTCGTTAAAATTTTTTCGAGCTTTTATTCTCGACAAATCGTTTTTGACATTTGCTAGTGATTTTTGTCCCGTGTAATTATTAGATATTGTTTCTTCGGCTTCTCCCGTTAGTATTTCGTCTTCCATTATTTTTGCTTTTAGAGGAGGTGCTTCTTCTGAGTTTCCGGCAGTTGGCAGAGCTAATAATTTTTTGCGATGTTTATATTTTACACTTCCACTTGTTGTTTCTTTTTCTGAATATGTATAGTAATTAGCATTTGTATAATTTTGATAATAGTAACCAAACCAATTTAACGAGTTGTAAGTTTTTTGAGGAAAAGGGTGATAATTATCATCGATAAAATATAGTTGTGAATTTGCTGTGTTAAACATATCAAAAACCCACGCATTGTAGTTAAATAAATACGGATAAATATTTAAATTAAAGTCATTACCGGCAAAAACATCTAATGATTTGTCATACATTGCGGCTAACATTTCAGCCATAACGGGATCGCCTTTTTTGTCGGTAATTGTAAGTAGCCATTTTTCTTTTTGTCCGGGCAATAATTTGTCTCTAAACGATTGAAATTTAATATTTAGTTTTTTGTTAGAGAACGGCACGTTTACTGTTGTAGAAAATTTGTATTTGCGATTGTTTAATATAAAAAATCCATTAACAAAAATGTTTCCTCTATATTCGTCTTTTATTGGTATTTTTATTAGATATTGATTATTATCTAAATTTATCCGGCTTTGTTTGTAACTGTTGCGAGATATTATTTCGTAAAAAACTGTAACTTTATTAGAACTTGCCAATAGTATTTTTGCTGTATCTCCGGGTTCTGCTTGAGTTTTTACAGGTATATAAATTAAATTATCGGCGTATGGTAATTTATTTTCGTTTGGCGAGAATAATGTAAAGTTTGTTTTATTTTCGACTTTTGTTCCAAAAGCATCATTCGATTTAAGTATAATTCGATATTTGCCTGTTTCCCAATCTTTTAAGTTTTTAATTATAAATTTATTGCTTTTTTTTGTATCAAATTTGCTGTTATATACTAATTTATCGTAGGGTAAATTGTAATCTTTAACTTCTTTATATTGATTTTTAGGATAAATTTTATTCCACTCGTTCTCGGAATATAAAAATTTATCGGGTTCGGACCAATAACGCTTGCGTGTTGCTATTTTTGGTGTTTTTAATTTATAAATTAAAATAGTTCCTTTTGAGTTTACGTTTTTTCCGTTTAAGTTTGTAGAGTAAATAATAAAAGTATCGGTTTTGTTTTTATTAATTTGTTCAGATAAATTTGTGCTTAGGTTTAAATCGGTATAACCAATGTATATATTAGAGCTTGTGCTTTGGGTTTCGCCGTTAATATCGGTTACGTCAACACTAATAGAGTAATTAAAGTATGTGCTGTTTTTTTGTGCTAAATCGGGAATTGCTTTAAAGTTTATAGAATATTCTCCTTTACTGTTTGTTTTTGTTGTTCCGTTTTTTATTATGGTTTTGTTTTCGGATATAGGATATAACCAATAATATTTAGAATATGATTTTCGGCTTATTGTATATTTTACGGTTGCATCGGTTAAATTTGCTCCGGAATATGTGGTTGCCTTTCCTTTAATGTTAATTGTTTCGTTAATTCGATACGATTTGTTAAAAGGTAATAGCGATGTTTCAAATTTAGGGCGTTTATATTCTTCGACATTTATATATTTTGACCCGTTAGTTGTATATATATACATTTGTCCGTTTAATAAGCCCAAAGGTATTTTAAAGCTACCGTTAAATGTTCCAAACTCGTTTGTAACTAAATCTAACGATGATATTTGTTGGGAATTTACATCGTAAAATTTAACGTTTATTTTTGAATTAGGAATAATTTTACGCTTGATTCCGTTATATAATATTGATATTCCTTTAAAATACACGGTTTGTCCCGGACGATAAATGGCTCTGTCGGTAAATATAAAATTTTTTGTTTGAGGAGCGTCTTCTATCTCGCTGTATGTGTAAAAGGAATTTTTTGAATACAGAATATCTTTTCCGTTTATAAATTTTGCTGTAAAACTTGTGTAGGTATCGGTAGATTTAATTTTAAAAAAACCGTTTTTATCTGTTAGTCCTGTTTTAAATTTTTGATTCTCGTAGCGTCGTTTTCTGTAATTATATTTTTGTTTGAATATTTCTGTTTTTACGTTAGGCATAGGAAGTCCTGTTTTGCGATTTAAAACATAAAATTTAACAGTGTAATCTTTATCGTTTTTTTGCACAAAAGAAATGTCGCTTACAGTAAAGGTGCTTATTGTTGTTAGATTTTTGTTTATAGAGAATTTATTATTATTTGAAACAAAAAGTATATAAAATCCATAATCCAGTCCTTTAAAAACATATTCGGTTGAATGGTTGTTATAATCGTTATCAATAGGCAAAACAAAGTTTCCTTTTGAAACAATATTGCAAGATTTTACTAGTTTATAATAAAATTTATCGCCATAAAATTTATTTTTAATTTTATAATATAATTCAGGTGATATTTTTCCTATTTTATAATAAATTGTGTCGATATTTAAATAAGAAATAAGGGCTGCAAAATTATTTTTTGACGTAATAACCTCTTCGGTTTGAACTTTTAGATTTTTACTTTTAATATTTTCGATTAGATTTTTGCATCCGATAACTCCAAAATTTTTAGCGGGGAATTTTTTAATAGCATTATAACATAAATCATAAGCTTTTTTATTATAACTTTTGTATTTATACGATGACGAATCAATAGCATTGTATTTAATAGCATTGTCGCGATAAAATTTAGCTAACGAATAAGATATGTTTGATGAACTTTGTATGTAAGAATATTTTTTTAAAAGATTTATTAACGCCGTTTCGTATAATTTATCTTTATTTTTGTTGACAGAGTTTGTATAAATAAAATTTAAACGATTTATTTCCAAATCGATTAGAGCATCAATATTTGTATCGTTGATTCTAAATTTTGTTAAATCTTGTAGTATTTTTATTCCGTAAAATTGCAACGACATTGTATCTTTTGTTTCGATTTTAAGATTGGCAAAAGTTTTTGCATCGGCAAAATATTTATCGTTTAAAAGCTCAAATTTATCAGCCGGAGATGTTAATGTAATTTGAGTATTTTTAAAGAAAGTTAAAGCTGTATTTGCCAAAAAATCGTAAAGCGTAGGTTGCAGGTTATCGCTATTCTCCCCCTTTATTAAAATATCGTTAAAATATAAAATAGGAGTTAGTTTTAAACTGTCGGAATTTTTTAACGATAAATTAAATTCTTTTATAGTTTTATTTACAATTGCTTGTATTGTCCATGTTTTTATATCGTTATTATTAAAATTTACGGTTTGTGTTCGTTCCATTATTTTCCATTTATTATTTTGATAGTATTGCCAATATAATTGTGCAAGAACAGAATGTAATAAATTTTTTGTAGGATATTTTGCCGTTTTTATTTCGGTTTGTAATTGATAAATATTTTTTTCGAAAGCGTCTTCGTCATACTGTGTAGAGAAATATAACTTGTAAATAAACGATTTTATAATTTGATTTGTGTTATTATCGGCTTTTGCCTCGTTATAAATTTTATTTACAATTTTTAATGCCGATTTAGGCAAACCCTTATCATCTAAACTATCTATACGTAACCATAATTGAGTATATTCTTTTCCTTTTTTTAAACTTATAGGGTCATTATCGTTTGTTTTGTTTAACGAAAAACCTAAAATTGTAATAGCTAATAAAATTATTATACTTATACTTAATTGATTTT